>JBCCMT010000017.1:0-14447 GCA_039026195.1 Pseudomonadota bacterium
CATTCTGGAAACTCTAAGGGAAGGGAGAACAACAACTGGCGCTCGGGGATGATAAGGGCCCGATTGCCAGTGGTGTGGATAATAACGCCCACGGACAAAACAAGCAGGGTTAAGGCCACCCCATGACGGACAAATTTTGAAAGATCCCAAGGGGCCTTAGCGGCCACGGGGGGGACATCTTCAAAACCAACAAAAGCGAGGGGAGATTTCTGCCCCCGGAAGAGGGTAAAGACCCAAATCACGGCCATGAGAAACAAAATACAAAGAAGGAAGACCACCCACCCTTCGAAATAGTGAAGAAACCCCTCACTCGGGCTACCACCGAATTTCTCTACCACAACGCCAGTCATGGCGATGCGGAAACTATTCATCAAAATGGTAATGGGAATGGTGCTTAAGAAAATAGCGATGCGCTGCCATAGGGGCCCTTTATAGAAATAGGCGGCTAAGGCCCCAAGACTTAAAAAGGGGAAAAGATAGCGCAACCCACTGCAAGCTTCGACCACCGCTAACGTTGTTGAGCTGAGGTGGATCACATTCCCGCTTAAATATACCGGCACGTCAAATAGTCGGATCATCGCCACCCCCAGCTCGGAGGACATGAGCTGGAATTTCCCTGACAAAACGGTGATCACCCAATAGGGCGGCGGCACCATGAAAAAGAGATAGGCAAGCGGGATGATGGTGACCCACAACAAAGACCACCCCCCCAAAATGAGGGGAAGGGAAATCAGAAGCACCACAAACCCCAAATGCTCAAGCACAAAAATATGGGTGAGCTCCCCTAAAAAGAGGAGAAATAATCCGCCAAAGGCGGGCACAAATCCGGTCAGCGCAGGCGCCCCTAAACTCGGCAGCAGGCTATGACGGCGCTCCCACAACATCCACCCCGCCACGAGAGGCAGAAAATAAGAATGGCTTAATTCTTCCTGCGCGCCCCAACGAAACCAAAGATTGCCTAAGCCCTTCCAAAAGGCGAAGAGAATAGCAATGGTCAAGGCCCCTAAAATAATGGGGATTACCCGTTTTCTCTCATCTGCCCAAAGGCTATTGGCCGTCGCTATCAAGCTATTCATCCGCTACACTCTACCCATGCCCGCACCATAAAGGGTCTTTGTTTTGTCTTGTCTTTAAGACACATCAAATCACAAAATCAGATTTCGTGGCGACAATATATGTTGTCATCAAAAGACTGAGCAAAAAAGACGCCATTCGGCTTTAACTCCACAAGCTATTAGGCCTTATTTTGAAGACTATTCAAGTTAAAGATCAAATAGACAATGATATTTTGACCTATTGTAAGGGGCAAAGCTTAACCTCTTCCTGACCCTTGTTTCCAAATCTATGAAGAAACCGCTTTTATTTCACTCTTCACAATGCCGGGGGTCAGGATTTGGGGCAGCAAAACCCCCTCATCAAAGGCGGCCCCGGGCGGGTAATAAAGATACATGGGCACCCCCGCCCGCTCATACTGGGCGAGGATTGAGGTAATTTCCGGGTCATGCTGTGTCCAATCCCCGACCATGACCTTTATCCCTTCCGCAGCGAAAAAATCCGCCGTCTCTTGTTGGTGAAGGGCCACCCGCTCATTTACCTTACAGGTCACACACCAGTCGGCGGTGAAATAAGCAAAAACCGGCTCCCCTGTGGCCAGGAGGCTTTCTAGATTTTCTTTTGTATAGGCGCGGCCAGTCAGACGGTCTTGCGTTACCTCACCATCCTGTCTTTTCATAGGATCAGCGAGGGTTTGGGGGTTACTGATCTGTTTTGCCTCAAAAACAAAAATGATGAGGATGAGCGCAGCGCCCCCCACCGTGACAAGTCGCCCTAAAAGATGCCGATAGCGCAACGCCCAAAGGGTGATGGCCAACAGCAACACAGCGCCAAGCCCTAAGGCCATGCCGTCCGTTCCTTGTTGATTTCCGTAAACCCACAAAAGCCATATGGCCGTTGCAAACATGGGAAAAGCGAGGACTTGCCGAAAGGGGACCATCCAAGCGCCTGGTTTGGGGATCACCCCCCGGGCAGCTGGGAGAAAGGCAAGTAAAAGATAAGGGAGCGCCAGCCCAAGGCCCAAGGCCATAAAAATACTCAACGCCAACATAGGCGGTTGGGTAAGGGCAAAGCCCATGGCCGCCGCCATAAAGGGCGCCGTGCAAGGGGCCGCCACCACCACGGCAAGAACGCCGGTGAAAAAAGACCCCGCCTTTCCGCCCCGTTGGGTTAAAGTTTGACCGACCCCCATAAATCGGCCGCTCACTTCAAATAAGCCCACCAGGTTAAACCCCACCATCGCCATCACAAGGGAAAGGCCCAAAACCACGAGGGGGTTTTGTAACTGAAATCCCCACCCCACCCCACCAAGGGTCGCCCGCACCCCTAAAAGGGCAATAGCGAGCACCAAAAAGCTCACCAAAATCCCAGCTGTATAGGCCAGGCCGTCATTCTGCGCTGTCTTTGGCGACGCATCCCGCATTTTTGCTAAGGAGAGGGCTTTTAATGATAAGATCGGCAAGACACAGGGCATCAAGTTTAAAATAATCCCCCCCAATAGGGCAAAGATAAGCGCTTTGAACCAGCGGGAAATCTTTTGCGGCTCATCCGCTGGGGCGAGAGAAACTTGGGGGAGAGAAAGGGGCGTGGCCTCAAAGGGGGCATTGATGAAAATACCGCGATACGCCCCCGCCTGGTCGGTAAACGCCAATACCCCCATCAGGGTGTCCGTGGGGCCGTTATAATAGCTGTCCTTTTCCAGTTGAACCGCAAGACCATCTGAGCTTGCTTGAAATAATTGGTCTGTGTCATGATAAACCAACCCATCAAGGCTGTAAAAATAAGGGTCTTTAAACGCTTTTGCGGTGTTTGAGATGCCCTCTAAAAGAAGGGTCACGTCAGCTTCCGCCAAACTTGCCCTGACCCTTACGCCTTCCCCCGCCTCTGGCATGGGGGTGGCGGCCAAGGCCTCCTTCACCTCCCCCTCTTCCTTAGGGGGTGTTGAGGCAACGGGGAGGGTCACAGCAACAGTCTGCCCCCCGGGGATGCAGATATCCACCTCACACATCAACCATGAAGCTTTAGCGGTTAGGGTGACCTCCTTTCCCCCCTCAGCGGTTGGCGGTACGATCAACCGAACCGGTAAATGCAGGACATCCTCATATCCATAGCCGGTAATCCTCCCATCGGACCCATAAATTTGGCGCGGCACAGGCCAGTCAATCTCCCCCGCCACCCATCCAGGGGGCAATGTCCAATCCATCCGCGTGGGCTCCCCAATCCCAGGATTGGTCCAATAGGTATGCCATTTTGGATCATGGTCTAATTTCAACACCGCGGTGATGGCCCCGCCCGGCATCGCGCTTTGCTCTAGGGTGAGAAGCTCCGCGCGAACCTGCGCTTGCGCGGGGCTAATGCCCCCGCTGATCAATGAGAGGAGCAAAAGGGAGCTCAAGCCTATCCAGATTTTTAAGGGCTGATCTTTGAACATTTTTACCCGTGCAACATGCCTTTTATAATAAAAATCTCTTTGGAGATATAATGTTTTAATAGGAAAAATAAATCGTAACTTCTCTTACGATGATGCTTGACCTCATCTAAATCACTATAAAAGTATTAAGATAACAAGTGGGTCAGCGACGAAAATTAAAGAGAGGACTTTTTTTGCTCGCCTGGCTTCCTCCTGTTACCCGACAAAATATATGACGATCATTGATTGGTGAAGGAACAAAGTGTTGACGATCGGCCCATCTATTCAAAATCATCAAGCCATTGGGGCCCTGGCAGAGCTTTTTAAAGTGATCGCCCATCCTGACCGTATTCGGATTATCAAAAAATTGCGTGAAGATGAAACCGACGTGAATAGCTTGGCAGAAACCCTTTCCCTGCCGGGTCCACGCACATCGCAACATTTACGGCTGTTGCGCGCTTACAAATTGGTGGAAGAGCGACGAAGAGGTCGTCACCATATTTACCGCCTCACTCAACCGCATCTTGCGCAATGGATTGACGACGGTCTCAATGTCATGGATATGTCTTAATCTGACTTATTATCCTTCATCTCTTTCTCACCATTACTGATCACTTCCCGCTGAAAAGGACTGTCCATGGGTTTGGACCTCGCCCTCGCCACATTACTCTCGCCAGTGGTTTTGTTTTTCGTTTTGGGCCTGATGGCCGCGCTTGCCAAATCAGAGGTGGCTGTTCCAGAGGCTTTCGCAAAAGGGATTGCGATTTATCTGATGATGGCGATTGGGCTGAAGGGCGGGGTGGAGATGTCTAAAACCGGCCTCACCTTAGAGATCATTATGGTCATGGCCGCAGGCATTTTCCTCTCTTTTTCCCTGCCCCTCATTGCCTTTGCTCTTTTACGATTAACCACCAAACTCCCGCAGATTGATGCCGCTGCCGTGGCCGCCCATTATGGATCAATCTCCATTGTGACCTTTTTGGCGGCCACCCAAGCGGTGAATTTTGCAGGCCTTGATAACTCTGGTCATCTGGTTGCCGTGGCCGCCCTGATGGAGGTGCCTGCAATTATGACCGCCCTTTTGTTAGCGGGGAGAGGGAAAAAGAAGGTTCCGGGATCAGAACAAGGGGATCTCTTCCGTGAGGTGGCCTTAAATGCCTCCGTCGTGGTGTTGGTGGGTGCCCTCATCATTGGGTGGATCACCGGGGAGGCGGGGATGGCGAAGATTGAGGCCTTTTTCGTCACCCCTCTACAAGGAGTTTTATGTCTCTTCCTCCTCGATATGGGCCTTGCTGCAGGCCGGGGCTTGCGTCAGGGATGGCGGAGTTTAGAGCCCACCACCATTGGCTTTGGCCTCTACATGCCGCTGATATCCGCGTCCATTGCCGCCCTCTTCTGCTTTCTCCTGCCCATGAGCGCAGGCGATGCGGCCTTGTTGATCACGTTAGCTGCCTCAGCATCTTATATCGCCGCCCCCGCCGCTATGCGTTTGGCACTGCCAAAGGCGAAACCATCCATCTACCTCACCCTCTCCCTCGGGGTGACCTTCCCCTTTAATTTAACCATCGGCATCCCCTTATATATTGTGGTGGCGCAACTTGTAACAGCTTGATCTTATGGCGCATGTGATGAACCGGTTAGAACTTATTATTGAGCGCATGGCGCTATCGCGCGCTTCAAATGTGCTGGAGGACGCAGGGCTGACTGGCTTTACGGTGGTCAGCGCGTTGGCAGGTTTCGGCCGCGGTCAGCATTGGCGCCGAGATGGCGATCTTTCCGCCGCCCAAGATATGGTGGTGATTATCTCCATCGGAAAAGCAGATAAGACCAAAGCTGCCTTAGACGAACTTCACCGTTTGCTTGAAAATCACATTGGTGTCGTCAGCGTCTCAGAGGTAGAGGTTTTGCGGCCCGACCGATTTTAGTCTCCATTTCCCCCCGAAACCTTGAGAAACATTCCTGTCTTCACACCAGTTGAATTCACCTTTTCCTAAGTGAAAAGCTGTTACACTTTTTATGGGTTTTCATTGACTATGGCGCTCAATGTCCCACCTAAAGAGTTTGAAAAGTAGCGATTAATCGTGCGGGACGACATGAATATGCGGGTTTTTTCTCTGTTTTGGGTGAGTTTTTTCCTCATCTTTCTGCCCACCGCAAAAGCGGGCTCTCCCATCGGTAATGCTGGAACCGCCAAGGTCGATGCGGGCGCATTTTCCTATGAGCTTCGCATGGGCTATACCTTAGATGACGAAAGTTTTTCCACGGACCAACGCTTGCGCATACGGCAACATGTGGATTACGGCTTTAACGATTGGTATGCTGTTCGTTTGGTGATGGAACAGGATGACCGGCAAGGCCAGGATTTCACCTATCGCAGCTTCACTTTCGAGAACCGCTTTCAAGTGTTTGAGAAAAACAAGCATGGCTGGTACGGTGGTTTTCGTATCAATTATATTGGCGGGGATGACGGGGTCGATGATGAGTTAGACATTCGCCTGATTTCGAATGTTCCCCTATCTGACAAATGGGCCTTTCGAAACAATATTATTTTAGAGCATCGATTTGGCGGCGGCGCCGATGACGGGATGCTGCTAGAGCTTCGAACCCAATTTATGCGCGATGTTCCGTTTGGGGAAGATATTTTCAAAAGCTTCAGCGTCGGCGTTGAAATGTTTAATGACTTTGGCAACTTAAGATCGACCACCAATAAAAGCGATCAAGACCATCAATTCGGTCCTGTGGCCAAAGCCAGTTTTGACAATGGTGCCTATTTGCAAGCTGGCTATCGAGCTGGCCTTTACGAAGAAGCCCCCGATCACTTGTTTAAATTCTTTGTCGGTCAAAAATTTTAAAACCGAGCGCAAAAAGCTTTACCTAAAACGCCTTAATTGCCTCTACTATTTTATCCTGATCACCATGGGAAAGATAAGGGTGCATCGGTAAAGACATCACATGTTTGGCCTTGTCTTCGGTGACCGGCAGCCCGTTCGGTGATGTGAAATATTTTGCATAGGCCCCATTCACATGCATGGGAACAGGATAATAGACCGCACAAGGGATTTGATGCGCCCGTAAATGCGCCATGAGCCCATCTCTATCTTCATGTTCAATGGTATATTGTGCCCAAGTGGAAATCATACCCTCTGCCACCTTTGGGATGGATTTCACATATGGCGCCAAAAGCTCATTATACCGCATCGCCACAGCATTTCGCTTTTCAATTTCATCAGCAAAAATAGCTATCTTTTCAATGAGGATCGCCGCCTGGAGTGTATCCAATCGCGAATTCATGCCCACACGAACGTTAAAATATTTAGGGTCATGGGCAAAGTCATGCTCCGCCATGTCTGAAGGCATCACCTTACCGTGAACCCGCAGGCTATCAATTCTTTCTGCCAGCTCCTCGTCATTTGTGACCACCGCGCCCCCATCCCCATAACAGCCCAACGGTTTGGCTGGGAAAAAACTGGTGGTGACAGCATCTGCCCAGTGAGATGGGTGATGACCATGAATAGTGGTCCCAAACCCTTGAGCACTATCGGCGATAAGCTTTAGCCCATATTTATCGGCGATTTCTCGTAAGCGTGGATAATTCGCAGCCTGACCAAACAGACAAACACCGATGATCGCCTTAGGCGTGAGCTTTCCAGCGCGAAGGGTGTCTTCAATAGCTGTTTCCAAAGCATTGGGGTCAATATTATAAGTATCTGGCTCAATATCCACAAAAACGGGAGAAGCACCAAGCCAGGGGATGACCTCAGCCGTGGCGCAAAAAGTGAAAGAGGGGCAAAAAACAGCATCCCTCGGGCCCACCTGCCAAGCCATGAGAGGCAAAGCCAGAGCATCTGTTCCATTCCCGCAAGAAATCGCCCGCTTCGCCTTTGAAAAACTCGCTAGCTTTTCTTCAAAGGCCGCAACCTCGGGGCCGAGGACATAGCGCCCATGGGCCAACACATCTGCCATGGCACGATTAATCTCATCATCAATTCGGGCGCGCTGAGCCTGCAGGTCAATAAAATGCATACTTATTCCTTGTCAGAGAATTTGGTCTTAGGACGACCTTTTGAAGCGCCCGTATCACAAAACAAGCCTTTTCACCAAGATCGCCATTCAATTCCAAAAGGGCGAATCATGTTGAGTTTTCATGCTTTTCCCCAAAAACAGAGCAGTGATTTTGTATTATGATTCAGTCCTCTACAGAAATACTCCCGCAAGCGTATAATAATGCAGGCCTACAAACCGTAACGAATATTGATAGCTTAACCACCTCTCCCTAGAAGATGTCATGCCTGTTGGAAAAACGCCCAATCAAAGAATAAAGTAATTCAATATCAAGTGAGCTGAAAACTCATTTAGTGATCACTAAATATAGTGATGTTCAGTATGATAAACGCTCATATTTAAAATTTTGAATAATATCAAGGATTAGAAAAACCTATTTAACGGCTTGCTAAACACGGACCTCTCAACCTACCCTCTTTTCTATAAGAATAGAGCGTGAAAGCTGTAAGATGAGGGAAAAATTGGGCATATCTTATCTTATACGAATGAACCATTTCCCTCCTTATGGAAACCAATGGTTAGATCAGTTTTCTGATATGTTAGATATCTTTTGTCTGAAACCCTCCTATTCCTCTTTATCAATCATTTCCCTTTTTTCTTTCTAGGAGGCTTTTTTGAGCGCAGAAGCAATTATACTATCGGTTGTTGTCGCCTATCTTGGAGCCATGGTAGTGATTGGCATCGCAGCACGCCCTCGCGATGTCACCAAAAAAGAATATTATATTGCAGGGCGGCGGCTTCCTTTTTGGGTGGTGGCCTTTTCCATGAACGCCACCGGCGAAAGTGCGTGGCTGTTACTTGGACTTTCCGGCCTTGCCTATATGGTGGGCATTAGTGCGCTATGGGTGGTCATTGGGGAGACCGTCGGCATCTGGTTAAGCTGGAAGCTTGTGGCCAGACGGATGAACCAGGCCGCCACGCAAACAGATGCTGTCACCCTCCCAGATGTACTGGCCGCCAAATTGGGTGACCCTTTAAGGTTGCTTCGTATTGGGTCCGTCCTGATCATCCTTGTGATGGTGCTGGTCTATGTGGCGGCGCAAATGCTCGCAACGGGGAAGGCTTTTGAAAGCTTTTTGGGGTGGCCCTACGCGGTCGGGGTTTTTGCAGGCGGGATTGTCACTATTGTTTATACAAGCTTTGGCGGTTTTCGCGGAGTGGCATATACGGACACGGCCCAAGCCCTGTTGATGCTGTTTGCGGTTATTGCTGTTCCTGTCGCAGGCTTGATGTCCATAGGCGGCATAGAAGGGGTTTCATCCGCCCTCAGCGCTGCTGATGGAAATTTGCTCTCCCCCATCGATTTTTCAGTTGGCACCACAGCGGCCATGGTCGCCTTGGCCAGTGCGTTGGCCGTGGGGCTCCCCTTCATCGGTGTGCCGCAATTGCTTGTACGCTATATTGCCATTTCAAATGAAGATGAAGTTGGCAAAGCAAGCCTTATCTCTGTGGTCGTGATTTTCATTCTGGGATGTGGGGCCGTGGCCACAGGCCTTGTGGGGCGTGCTTTGGTTCCTGACCTTGCAGACGCTGAAAAAATTATGCCGGTGTTAAGTGAGATGCTTTTCCCTCCTCTGATCACAGGGTTCTTAGTGGCAGCGGTTCTTTCTGCGGTCATGTCGACGGTCAGTTCATTGATGAATTTGGCCTCATCAGCGTTGGTGGGGGACCTCTATCACCAGTCCTTTAAACCTGACCTGGACACAAAAACATTAGGTCGCTTGGGTATTTGGGTGACGGCGATTGTGGGGGTCATCGGCATGCTGATTGCCCTTAATCAAAATGGATTGATTTTCACCTTCGTTCTTTTTGCTTGGGCGGGCCTTGGGGCAGCCTTTGGCCCCATGATCCTCTGTGTGCTGTGGTGGGGCAAAACCACCTGGCAAGGCGCCTTTGCGGGCATGATCGGGGGGTTTGCCACCACTATTATTTGGGTTCTTTACTTTAAGGAACAAACCTTTGACCTTTATGAGATGATCCCAGGCTTTATTGCAGGTCTTTCCATTACTGTCATTGTCAGTCTGATGACGTCTTCTTCTCTCCCCAGCTCCCTTGAAAGGAAATAACTTTATGCTTTCCAAACCGACTAAAATTGTCACAGCGGCTGTTTCACTCGCAGCATGTTTATCGGTGGGGGCACTTGCTCAAGAGGCCTCCCCCCGCGCCCGGGATCTTGGCGTCCCCTTTTTAGGCACGCCCGGGCCCCTTAACGCCATCACAGATGTGGCAGGCGTCGAAGTTGGTCACTCCACCATCATTAGGGGCAAAGGGAAACTCGTTCGCGGGAAAGGTCCTGTACGGACGGGCGTGACCGCTATCCACCCTCGCGGAAAAGACTCAACCAGCCCCGTCTTTGGGTCTTGGTTCACCCTGAACGCATCTGGCGAAATGACCGGCACCACATGGCTTGATGAACGTGGCCTTATTGATGGGCCGATCATGATTACCAATACCCACAGTGTGGGGGTGATGCGAGATACGGCGGTTGAATGGATGGTGGACCAGGGCTGGTCTGCCGACTGGCATGTGCCGATTGTTGCGGAAACCTATGACGGTAGCCTGAACGATATTAATGGGTTCCATGTGAAAAAGAAACACGGGATGGAAGCCCTCCGCATAGCAACAAGTGGCCCTGTGACAGAGGGAAATGTCGGGGGCGGCACAGGAATGATCTGTAATCGCTTTAAAGGCGGTATTGGTACATCTTCTCGTGTGATTTCAATCCAAGATGAAGAGTATACTGTTGGCGTTCTTGTCCAATGTAACTATGGGGCGAGAAAAAGTTTAAAGCAGATTGCCAGTGTGCCCGTAAAACAACTTCATGAGGTGGGCTTGCCTTGTTATCAAGAGGAAAAACTAAGACCTGAAAGTGACTCAGATTACCCTATTTGCGGTCAAGAGGGGACGCCAGAGGAAGACACTTTAGGTGATGGATCCATCATCATTATCGTTGCAACGGATGCGCCACTTCTTCCGCATCAACTAAAACGCGTGGCGAAACGCCCCTCCGTTGCCCTTGGCTGGCTCGGTGCAATTAGCTATGACGGCTCTGGTGATATCTTTTTAAGTTTCTCCACCGCCGGGGCCAATAACCTCAATGAAGATAAGATGTCTGAAGATATCTCAATGTATCCTAATTATGAGCTTACCCCCTTTTTCGAGGCAACAATCCAAGCGACGGAGGAGGCCATCGTCAATGCCATGGTGGCTGCGGACACAATGGTCGGGGCAAATGGGCTGACCTTACACGAATTACCAGAGGATAAGCTCAAAGAGATTATGGAAGCGCATTCTCAGCAGTAGATGTTAAAGCGTCGTCGCGCCCATCGGAATTGGGACGACGACGCTTTATAACAGCTGATGCGAACTAAATAAATTTGAATTGCTTGTACGAAAGCCTTTGAACCATTTGTTCAAAGGCTTTTTCTATGGCGAGAGAGTTAGAGCGCATCGCGGATAAGTGTGTGCGGTTATCCGCAAAGTAAGGCGGATGAGAAAATGGGAAGGGATCCATTTTCCCGCCGAACGTGTGGCAAAACAAGAACCTAGAGCCATTTAGCGATTACAAAGGAACGCGAAATGCCCTAGAGCATTCTTTATGATCAAGCGGTCTTGCGGTTTGCTGGCACGCTCCAAAAAATATTCAGAGCTGTTTGCTAAGCCATGCTCATAGTGGAGAATTTGAAATTCATTTCGAACTCGGCGCCAATGGCCTCAAGTAGCGAAGCGGTAGGCCAAACAAGAATGGCGGAGAAGTTGGGACCACAACTTCAAACGCACCCTTAAATACTGAAGCGGGGGGGCAATAATAAAAGTGGCGGTCCTTAGAGGATTCGAACCTCTGGCCTCTGCCTTCGGAGGGCAGCGCTCTATCCAGCTGAGCTAAAGGACCTAAGATCTCACCCCTTTTAAAGAGTGATAATGCTTTCTGCACAATCTTGGGCCAAAATCCAAGGAAAACCTTCTGAAACAACCATCATTTGATTTTGTAGGCCATTCCGAAGCCATGAGCTATCAAAAAAGATGATTTCATGACATTCATTTATTTTTCGTTTGAGACAAAGTGCCTCCTCAGTCTATCCATCTTTTTACAAAGTTGAATGATGAAGATGCCTTTGCTAGGCGTTCTCAAGAATGAAGCTGTCTTCGCTGAAAAACCGAATGAGTATATTTTGGACACTCAAAACCCTAGTTTTCAAAATTTTCTGCCGCAATGCAAAACTCGGTTCCGGAATAAAAACCGTCATATCTTAGAGACTTGCTATAGTACCTACTTTGAGCGGCTAGTCGGCGGCCTTCGCCAGCTTTATGGGTATGATGGATTTGATGCTGAAGATATTGCCCATCGTGCCTTTGAGAAGCTCGCCATCAAACTCAGCCAAGTTAAAATCCATAATCCCGAAGCCTTCGTATGGCGGGTCGCCCAAAATTTTGCTTTGCGCGAGAAACGCCAGCAAAGGGTCTATAAGCGCTACGCGAGTGACCTTGCGCCTGTAGAAGCAACGCACGTCACCCCTGAACGTGTCCTGATTGGCGTGGAGGAATTGGACCGTGTCAACGCAGCTTTAGCTTCATTAAGTGAACGACGGCGACAGGTCTTTCTTTTACGACGTCAAGACGGACTTAACTATACCGAAATTGCTCAAGCCTTGGGAATTAGTCGCCCTGCTGTTGCCAGTCATCTTGCTAAAGCCGTATCAGAGATTGATCGCTTTCTAAGAGAAAGTTGATATCATGTCTGACAAGGACACCCATAAAACTGAATTGGCAGCGATACGAGAAGCAGCACATATCTGGCGGGCCCGACTTGATGATGAATTGGCAAGCGATAAAGATCACCTGGCCTTTAGGCACTGGCTCTCAGAAGATATTCGGCATCAGGAAGAATATAGCCGTATCGATGCACTTTGGGGGCAGCTGGGGACCATTGCAGAGGATGAATTAACCGCGGAGAACCGAAACTCACTTAACCGCGTAAGAGCCGTTTCCGTCGAAAAAGCAGCTTCGCATGTCAACGAAACACCAAACATTGTTCCCAAGCCTGTTCGCATAGACGTCCCCCACAGGCTTAGACTTGTGATAGGAAGTGTTATGGCGACGGCGGCTTTGGTGATGATTGTATATCTGCCAGATCGCTTTCATTCTGCCACTGAGATCAAAACGCCCATTATAACCTCCTATTCCACTGAGCGCGGGGAGGTAAATCAAATCACTTTAGCCGATGGTTCAACCGCTAACCTTGGGGCGGATTCAACTATTGAGTTTACCATGAGCCCAAATTCTCGAAGCGTGACCCTGATCCAGGGCGAGGCGTTCTTTGCCGTAACGAAACAGCAGGATCAGCCCTTCACTGTGGCCGCAGGGAAAATGAGGATCGAGGTCACCGGCACAGCCTTCGGTGTCCGCCTTGGGGCAACCCGCACAGACGTCGCTGTGAGTGAGGGTAATGTGCGTGTTTCTTATCCCATGATGATTGGCGGTAAACCAAACCCGACCATGCGCTCAACGCATCAAGTCTCTGCCGGTACGGCTGTCACGGCCACCCCGAAGGAAGGTTTGCTTGCCCCTAGCCCCGTTCGGGCGGACGCTGTCGCCCCCTGGCGTTCAGGGCGACTTGTTTATATTGCCGCCCCTTTGGTAGAAGTGGTGGCCGATGCCAATCGTTATTCAGCGACACCCATTGTATTGGATGACGAAACAGTCGGCAGCATTACGGTCTCAGGCTCATTTAATGCCGATGAGACCACTGAAACCCTTCATATTCTTTCCGAAACTATGGGCTTCGATATTGATTTTTCTCGGCCTGACGAAATCAGGATCACCCATACTGGGAACTAAACCCAAAAAATTTTCCAAAAAATTTAACAAATAGATTCCGTTTTGGGGCCCTCAAGGCTCGTATGTATAGAGAATGCAATTCGCTTGCACTCGCAATAACAGAACGGGAGTTTCAATCGTGAACACACTTAACCAACCGCGCCGGGGGCGCAATCGAATTTTAATGGGCGCCGCCAGCGCCTTCGCCATCACTTTGGGTAGCTTGCCCATAAGCGTATTGGCCCAAGAGCCTACCCAAATTGAAATGCCGGCCCAGCCACTAAACGAAGCGCTAGGCGATATCGGCAATCTTTATGACATCACCGTCATCGCCCCTGACGCCCTTTTGCGAGGGAAGAGAGCCCCCGCGATCTCTGGTTCGCTGACGGCAGAACAAGCTATAACCCAAACATTAGCTGGCTCTGCGCTAACCTATCGGCGATCAGCCAATGGCGGGTTTATTATCGAGCAAGAGAGAGATCAAGCAGCATCGGCTAATCCCACCAGCGAAGCAGATACGATTGTGGTCACCGGGAAAAAATATTTGGGCTCAATTGTAGAGACAGAAGCGGGTGTAGGCTTTCTCGGGACACTAGATTATAAAGAAACACCTTACAGTGTGACTGCATTCTCCGAGGAGCAAATTGCTAACACCCAATCCGTGGCATTGGCGGATTTGGTCGCTTTCGATCCAACAATTCGGCTAAACCAACCAAGATCGGGTTCTGAACAGGGCTTCACGATCCGTGGTCTGAAGCAATTTGCGAATGATACTGGCTTTAACGGGCTTTTCGGTATCAATAACATTGGACGCGCCAGTATAGAAAACGCTGCAAGAGTAGATGTTATTAGAGGTCCGGCAACAGGTATTATTGGGGTCCCGCTCAGTCAATCGCTCGCAGGAACCATTAACATCATTCCAAAGCGCGCCGAAGCGCAGCCGACCCGGCAGATAACGGCCGGCTATTTTGGTAGAAGCACTGCAAGTTTCCAAGCGGATGTCGGCCAGCGGTTTGGAACTGACGATTTATTTGGCGCGAGGTTGAATTTTCGTACCACGGATGGTGGCGTCGCTTCGCCTGATTCGGATGAAAATCGGATTTTC
>JBCCMT010000018.1:0-14283 GCA_039026195.1 Pseudomonadota bacterium
GGACGTTTTCGGAAGAATTTGCAAAAATGATCCCTGGCGCTGAGGAGGATCCGCGGTTTTGGGCCTCTGGCATTAGCCTTATTGCCCACCCTCGAAATCCTCATGTGCCTGCGGTGCATATGAATACGCGGATGATCGTTACCCAGAAATGCTGGTTTGGCGGCGGCGGAGATTTAAACCCCATGATGGACCAATATCGTGATCCCCACCACGCCGACACCGCTGCGTTTCACGCCCCTTATCAAAAAGCCTGCGATCAACATGACCCGGCTTATTATGAGCGGTTCAAAGCCTGGTGTGATGACTATTTCTACCTGCCTCACCGCGGGGTGCATCGCGGGGTGGGGGGCATCTTTTATGACCGCCTCGATACAGGCGATTGGGAGACTGATTTTGCCTTCACCCAAGATGTGGGACGCGCCTTTTTAGAGGCCTACCCCCCCCTTGCGGAACAGCATCTGAACCAAGCTTGGTCCGAAGAGGATAAGGCTGAACAGCTATTTTGGCGCGGACGCTATGCTGAGTTTAATCTCTTATATGATCGAGGGACGACCTTCGGCCTTAAAACCGGCGGAAATGTTGAGGCGATTTTATCGAGCCTCCCGCCCCTAGCAAGTTGGTCGTAAAAAAGGGTCTGATGGTTGTCAGACCCTTTTCATGATTTCAGTTTATTCTAAGCGCTTCAAAAAATTTACGCTTCTCCCCTAAGGCCAGCAAGCCCCGCGAATAAGGTGAGTAGCCCAAAAACGCCTGTCGCATAGGCTCCCCAGCGGAAATCGGTGAAGGCCATATTGGCATCCCCCATAAAGGTGTCTTTCGCAAAATAGGCAAAGGTGATCATCGCAATGATGCCCGCCACAATGGTCACAAGACTGGTGATCCGCCCCACAAAAGGGATAAGTCCCACAATGCCCAAAACCGCTGCAACCACCCCTAACGCCACAGTGGCTGTGACAAATTTACCTTGTAGACCGCCCACCGGGGCACATTCACCTTCAACTGAAAATGTTAAATCGATGGCACATTCCGCTGTGCCGCCTGCGTAATATTTCCCATTGATATCAACCCCTTGGCTAGAAACCCAAGGTCCAAAGTAAGCGGCCGCAGCCACCGCAAGTGCGAGTAAAATTCGTATCATCGTCTATGCCCCTAAATGCATTAACTCTAAAGATGAACAAAGGTTAACGATTATTTACCATATGTCAAAGACAAAGCTAAATCGATGAATTTGTTTTCATTCTGAAAATATTCTCTGCTACAACGTAAAGGGGAATAAAGGCATATGCCTACAGTTGAATGACGTGACGATGAGAGATGTCAAAAGATAACCTGCGGCCCGCAACAAATAAGTTGTTCACATTTTAAGGGAGCGAATCTTCGCAATAAGCGCATTAATTGAGGTATGTTTTGCACGCTGGCGTTGATCATATTCTTCCTCAAGCTCTTTTGCGGATCGTTCTAGGGCATCAACATTTGATCTTAGGCTTTGAAGCTGATTTTTTGTTTCGTGTAGAAATTTATTCACTAAGGCTCGAGGTGAGCCGTCATCCTTTTCTCCACCCGCAATCGCAAAGGACATGGTGTCGAGCTTTGATATTTCTTCATCGGATATTGGTGAAACGGGGCCCCAAATATCATCCGCTAACTCACTCTGTTCATCCTGCTTGATCCCCTCCTCTTTATCTTCTGTTTCGGGGGAAAATAAATTTTGCAAGGCTGTGTTTAATTCCTGAACACTGACTGAAGACCTAGCTTTCAAGTCAGGTATTGACGATTGGTGGCTTTCCTCTTCAGACGTATCCGCAAGGCGTGCGCCAATAACTTTGTCATCTTTTGGGCCATCAGTTGATACTTCTTGATTGCCCCCATCTTCTTTTTTGGCAGCATCAATATCAGCAAGTTTCACCTGCATACGGTCTGCGGCCGCTGCATTTTCTAAGGCACGGCGCCCGATTATATTGACATGCCGTAAGACCCCCTCTGTGACGTCGGCCAAGGCGTCTAGGGCTCTTGCGTCAAAAATATCCTCCCGGATGGCACCAGCGGCTTTTAGTCGTGCACTGACATATCGCGTTATTTCAGCTGAATTTAGAGGGGGGATATGGTAGGAGGCCACAATATGCCGGCGAAGCTTATCCATATGATCCCGATAAAGCACGCGCCGAAAAGGGGTACGGCCCACAAGGGCAAATTGTAAAAGTCCCTGCCCTTCATAAAATAAGTCACTAAGCTTACGAATATTTTCCAACATGGCGTCGTCAAGATATTCTGCCTCGTCGATCAAAACATTGACGGAGATATCCGTTTTCTTCAGCTCCGTCAGGGTAGGGATAAGACCGTCATCTGTTTTGACATCTTCAAGGCCTTGTAGTTTTTGAAAAATCACCTCTTCCAAGGATTGGTCGGTTAGATTTTTACCCTCTAGCTGAAGGATATGAAGATCATCGCCTTCGCATTTTGACCGATAGCGATCTAGAAGAGCGGACTTCCCCACGCCTGCATCGCCGGTAATCACAACGATGCCTTGGCCTTTTTTTTGACCATACCGCAAATGCGCCAATGCTTTTGCATGGGCTTCGGTGCTCATAAACCTATGGGGAAGGAGAACAGGCGCAAAGGGGTCCTTTGTTAACCCAAATTGTCCCTCAACACCCATAACGCAACACCATTGAAGATTTTAAAACCGGTATCTTAAGCCTAGACTGACAGCATTTTCATCAAAATCAAATCCATTTTCATTGGTCGTTGTTCCCTGCACTTCAGACTGCAAATGATAAATTTGCGCTGTAGCAGAGAGGTTATTCCCTAAACGATAGGCAAGACCTGCCCCATAATATTGGTCTTGGGTGGAAAGATCATCTGCCAGAGGGGATGAAGCACTTCTAAAGGCTAAAGCGCCATCTCTTTCTGTGAATCGTATGTTGGCATTGGCAGAAAGTCGCCTTGTTACCTGACGAGAGGCATCAAAACTTAATGTCCAAAATTCATTTTCAGTATTCTGCCGCTGCTCTGCCGTCGTATATGCGAAATTGGCGCCGACATTTGTGCGCTTAAAATTCCCTCTTACGGAAAGGCTATATCTGTCAATGGCTTGAATCCCAAACTGTCCCCGTTGAATATCGCGAAAACTTGCCCCTTCAAAGGTCAGAGCACGGTCCAACAGCCCTTGATTAGTGCCATTTTGGCTGTCAGCCAGGCGCCGAATGACAGCGAATGCCCCATTTTGAGCATTGAGAGCACCACTGACGAAATCCTGTGTCCCTGTATTCAATTGACGTGTAGCACTCGCGTTTAAGGTAATTCTTGCGCTAGGGCGATAGAGGGCGTTGATATCAAGGGAGGTTCCACCAAAACGTTCCCCCACAGACGCTCTAATTTCTGTGACCCGGCTGGGGATGTACTCAAACCCAATATCCCAAAATGTACCGCTTAAGTCGTCTGACCGCTGTTGGTTCAGGATAATATCCTCTTCGTCGAGGGTAAAGGCAGGAATGATCAGTTGAGAGGTTTCTTCAACCTCCACTTCATCATGACCGATCCCGGCCGTTATGCTAAAAGCATTCCCAATTTCATAAGCGGCATCCGCTGAAAAAGTTGTCCGTTCAAGCTCAACCTCGCCAATGAGGTCACTCCCATTTTCTTTTGTATTTTGATATTGCCCACCGACGCTAAACTCAAACCGACTGAAGATGTCACCGCTTGAATATTGTGCCAGTAATTCATT
Organism: Pseudomonadota bacterium; assembly: GCA_039026195.1. Lineage (GTDB taxonomy): Bacteria > Pseudomonadota > Alphaproteobacteria > Caulobacterales > Parvularculaceae > Parvularcula. The sequence continues at coordinate 3,725 of JBCCMT010000018.1, forward strand.
ACTCTCAGAATCATTGGTGAGCTGAACATCATCACTGTCTTGACCGTCAAGAATGAGATTCTCACTTCGCTCAAGTTGTTCGTCCAAGACCTCAACAACGGTACTGCGCGCGCGGAGCTCAACGCTACTGCCGCCCCACATGCGCCGTAGGAGGTAAGGGCTAATAGAAAGACCGCCAAAGATGATTTCCTCATCCGCCTGGCCTATCCCCCGTTGGCCTACCTGTCCGTTGCGCCCACGGGTTTGTTCTAAGGCTAAAACCGATCCATCAATGTAAAAAAGGTTATCCACTGCCTTCCAAGTGGCGGAGGCAACGATATCCGGGTCAACAAAAACCTCATCAACATCGGCAAATCCAAAGGTTGATCCAATGGTCCCTGTCCCAAATTCCACAGGCACAGGGGCATCGGGCGTTGCAGTGGCAAGTAACCGGTCATCAATGGGGTCGGTGTTGGTATAGGCCCCAATACGCACCCCCCCCGACACAATGGCGCTAAACCGGCTTCGCTCCGCTAAGGCCGCTCCCCGCAGTCCCACCGAAAAAATCGTGTTGTCGAGCTTATCTACTTCGACCGGGACACGATTGATACATGTCCCCGCCCCAGTGGCCTCGACACTACATCCTGTTTCCTGAGGGGCAAAAAACTGAAAAATGTCCAGTCGATCAAGGGATGTGGGCAACCTGCGAAAATTATCAGAATAGGTCACTTGGGTATCAAGGGTCCAAGATTGGCTCACCTGGTTCCGCCTGGGTGCGTCCTCTTCTGCTTGGGCAAAGGCCCCTCCCCCGCCGCTCCATGCGACCGCCGTGGTCAGGAAAAGAGCCATTTTTATGGAAGGGGATCGGACAGACAAAGCAGAAAAAGGAAGAACACGAACCATGGTCAAGGTCACTTTCAACGGATCAAATCAAAGATGTAAAAAACTGTTAGAAGCGAGATTCAGGGATCAAAATCACATCCCCAGGCAACACAGACACATTGGCCGAAATATCACCCTGACGGATCAAATCATTTAAACGCACACGGTAGGTTTTTTCTTCCTCCCCACGGCCACGGATAAGTTTGGTGCGGTTTCCAGCGGCAAATTCTGTCAAGCCGCCCACCATCTGCATCACATCAAGAACCGTCATTCCCGCTTGATAAGGCAAAGCCCGAGGTTGCTGGGCCTCTCCCAACACGCGAACCTGTTGATCAAAGGTGGAGGAGAACTGATCAACAATGATGGTCACCTCAGGGGAGCGCACATATTTTTTCAACGCCCCTTCAAGGTCATTGGAAAGCTCTGAGGGGGTTTTGCCCGCCGCCAACATATCCTCCACAAGGGGGGTTGAGATCCGGCCATCCGGACGCACCGTCACATTGGTGCTTAACTCTTCTGCGCGCCAGACAAAAACCTGAAGCTGATCGTAAGGGCCGATGAGATATTCAGGAATTTCATCTTGGGTTTTCTCTTCAACCGCCGTCACCCCTTCCATCACGGGGGTGCTCTCCCCCATGGATTGCAGGTCAAAACTACCGGTTTCACAAGCGGTCAAACCAAATCCAGCCAGAAGGGCTAACCCCCACAGGCGATAAATTTTAAGCATTAGCGTCTTCATTTTACTCTCCTCAAGGCAAGCTCCACCAAAAACACATCGCCTTAGCTTTGCGGGTGCAAGAATCGGTGACATTAGGTATCTTTTAGCCCTTTAAAGGGTGTCTGCAAAAAGAAGAAACCTGTTTTTTAGGCAAAGAGAATTTATTTCCGTTTTGAAAACGAAAAAAGATTGTCTCTTACAGGTCAGTATCTAAAGTTTAGTCGTCGCGATGAACTTTTTCTTTGCGCTCATGCTGTTCTTGCGCCTCAAGGGTCATGGTGGCCGTGGGCCGGGCATCTAGACGCCTTAGAGAAATAGGCTCACCGGTTTCTTCGCAATAGCCATATTCTCCCTCCTCAATCCGGCGCAAAGCCGCATCAATTTTGGCGATGAGTTTGCGCTGCCGATCTCTTGTGCGCAGCTCCAAGGAATGGTCGGTTTCACTCGATGCGCGATCCGCAGGATCTGCCAAATGCAAGCTGGAGGTCTGCATTTGCTCAATGGTCAGCCGACTTTGATCGAGGATTTCTTCTTTCCAATAGAGGAGTTTTTCTTTGAAATAGGCCAGTTGGCGGTCATTCATGAAGGGCTCATCATCTGTAGGACGATAGCTCTTTGTTAATTCCATCACCATAAATTTCCTCCAGGGTCCACCGACTTTAGTCTAACAGATATATGTTGCTGTGGCAATTTGCCCTATTTTAGCAGACTCATAGACGGCCTTCGTCCCATCAACAAGCATCCGTTGCACATAGGAAGCCCCTATCAGGGGGATATGAAGGCATTATTTCATTTTTGAGGGAAAAGCCGTCTTCATTAGCACTTTTTAAAACTTATCAACAATTACCCCTGTCCAATTTGGGACAGTTTGATATGTTCATCCTCGAGGGCCAACCTTATGGTATGATAAGGGTTGGATAAGCTTAAGGGGTATGGAAGTCATCATGCAGATTTCAGACGAGGGCGTTTCGCTCATTAAACGGTTTGAAGGGCTCAAACTTGAGGCCTATCAAGACATTGCTGACATTTGGACCATTGGCTACGGCCACACAGGGTCGGATGTCTTCCCTGGACAGGTGATCAGCGAAGCCGAAGCCGAACGGCTTTTACGCAAAGATGTAGAGCGGTTTGAGCGCGGCGTCGAAAGCGCTGTAAAAGTTGATATTGTGCAGGCGCAATTTGATGCGCTGGTGTCTTTCAGTTTCAATGTGGGGGTCGGGGCCCTTAAAAAGTCCACCGCATTGAAAAGACTGAATAAAGGCGACTATGAAGGCGCTGCCGAGGCCCTGACCTGGTGGAATAAAGCCCGGGTGAATGGGGAGCTACAAGTTGTTAGCGGTTTGGCAAGACGTCGCGCCGCAGAGGCCGCGTTATTCTTGCGGGACCTTGATCAAATTGCAGGCGCCGATGCGGCCAGCGAACCGGAACTCACCGGGGTGGAAGTGGTGGAAAACTCCCCCCGGCGCTCTAACCCTGTGACCACAAGAACCACCGGGGGCGCGGCGACCGCTGGGGCCGCTGGGGCCGCCGGCGCGGGCGCGGTGATTTTAGATGATGAAGATGGCAGTGGGTCTGCCAATGACGATGCGTCGGAAACCCCGATGGAAGAGCCTGATGCGTCTGATCCTCCTTCAGAAAATGATCCTGAAACCGAAGAAGGGGAAACTGAGACAATCACAGAAGTGCCCGCCAACGATATCGAAGACCCCTCCCAACAGGATATTACCGATGCGGTGATTGTTGCCGCCGGGGTCCTTGCCGTGGTAGCCGCGATTTACGTGATTGGCGCACGGGTGGATGATTGGCGAAAATATCGCCGCTAAATGGTCACCACGCCCTAGCTCGTAGTGGCGATCCATTCAGGGTCATCCTGCACTTCCCGCTCAAAGCTGAGGAAATCATAATAGCCGCAGCGTTTTTGGGTGGGAAATTCGCGGCAGATCGCAGGGCGTGCTTCGTATACAGTACAATTACGGGTTTCTGTATCGATGAACCGGCAAATGGTCTCAAAATGCTCGTCGTCTTTATGCCGCAGGACCCGCGGGGTCTCTTCATCCCCTTTTTTGGTGAATTTCCGCTTCGCGTCTTTAACAGAGAGCTTAAAATGCTTCGCCAACCGCTCAATATCCTTATCCGTCGTCGGAATATGCGCGTAGGAGCAGCAATAGGCTGGGCATTCAATACAATCATATAACTTGCGAGATTTCTTTTTTTCCGCCATGGACATGTGCTCATATATTTAGATTGCCCTTGTGGCGATCCTCGTCTCAATTGACAAGGTGTCCTTATGATCCCCCGTTATGCCCGCCCTGAAATGACCGCGATTTGGAGCCAGGAAACCAAATATAAAATCTGGTTCGAGATTGAGGCCCATGCCGCCACCGCCATGGCCAAGTTGGGGGTTGTCCCGAAAGACGCCGCGGAGGTCATTTGGGAAAAGGGCAAGGATGCAGCCTTTGACCCTGAGCGGATTGATGAGATTGAGCAGGAAACCAAGCATGATGTGATTGCCTTCCTCACCCATTTGGCGGAGCTCATCGGCCCTGAAGCGCGCTTTGTCCACCAAGGGCTCACCTCCTCCGATATTTTAGACACCTGCCTGTCTGTGCAATTGGTGCGGGCCACGGATATTCTGCTCGCCGGTGTCGATCGGGTGTTAGAGGCCCTTAAAAAACGGGCCCATGAACATAAAATGACCCCTACCGTAGGGCGCAGCCATGGCATCCATGCCGAACCCCTGACCTTTGGGCTAAAGCTGGCCGGCTATTACACTGAGTTTCAGCGGGGCCGCCGCCGCTTAGAGGCCGCGCGGGAAGAAATTGCCGTATGCGCCCTATCCGGCGCTGTGGGGACCTTTGCCAATGTCGACCCCTCCGTTGAGGCCTATGTGGCTGAGCAACTTGGCCTGGCCCAAGAGCCCGTCTCCACCCAAGTCATTCCGCGGGACCGCCACGCGGCCTATTTCGCCGCCCTGGGCGTCGTGGCCTCCTCCATAGAACGTCTAGCAGTCGAAGTCCGCCACCTTCAGCGGACGGAGGTTCGGGAGGCTGAAGAGTTTTTTGCCAAGGGGCAAAAGGGCTCCTCCGCCATGCCCCATAAGCGGAACCCCGTGCTGACGGAGAATTTGACGGGCCTTGCGCGTCTTGTCCGCATGGCGGTGGTGCCCGCCATGGAGAATGTGGCCCTTTGGCATGAGCGGGATATCAGCCATTCCTCCGTTGAGCGGGGAATTGGCCCGGATAGCACAGTGCATCTTGATTTTGCCCTCCACCGCCTCGCCGGGGTGATTGAAAATCTCACCGTTTATGAAGACGCCATGCAGGAAAATCTCGACCGTCTTGGCGGCCTTGTGAACTCTCAACGGGTGCTACTCGCCCTGACGCAAAAAGGGGTAAGCCGCGAGGACGCTTATCGCCTTGTCCAGCGTAACGCCATGAAAGTCTGGGCGGAGCGCAAGCCTCTCCTTGATTTTCTGATCGCGGATGAAGAGGTCTCAAAGGTTTTAAGCCGCGACGAACTCGAACCCCTTTTCGATATCGGCTATCACACCAAACATGTGGACACGATCTTTAAGCGCGTGTTTGGGGAGTAGCTCTTTCTTGTCCTCCCGTAAGTGTTTCTTCTCCACTCATCCCGGTTTCGAGCGATAGCGAGAAGACCGGGATCTCCTTCAGATTTTACGGTATAAAGACCATGAGATCCCCGTTTTCATTGGGATGAGCGGGGCTAGGTTTCTTATTCCCGCTACTGCGCCGTCATCCCCCCATCAATGACAAACTCCGACCCCGTCACAAACTTTGCTTCGTCAGACGCCAAATAGGTCACCATGCTGGCCACCTCTTCAGGTTCGCCCAGCCGCCGCATGGGAATATTTTTCACAAGGGCCGCCTCCCCCTCCTCTGGCGTTGATCGCATTAGCAAAATAGGGTCAAGAATAGGCGTGCGGGTAAAAACAGGGTGCACGGAATTACAGGTAATTTGATATCCCGCCTTTGTGCAATGCATGGCAATACTTTTGGACATCATCGCCACAGCCGCCTTGGCGGTGTTGTAAGCGAGATAATTTCCTTGTGCCCGCAAACCCGCCACAGAAGAAATGACCACAATAGACCCGGGCTGGCTCTCCTTCATATAAGGCATAGCGGCTTTTGTGCCTAAGAAAACAGAATCCGTATCCACCGCCATCACTTTACGGTAATTCTCATAAGTTTCTGTTTCGATATTCCCCATACTGCCGATACCCGCATTGTGGATAAGGATGTTTAAGCCCCCCATAGTGGCCGACGCCCGGGCTGTAACAGACGCCCAATCCTCAGCACTTGTAACATCATGCTGTAGGCCAGCAGCGGCGCCTATCGCATCCGCTGCCTCCTTCACCTTTCCCCCTTGTATGTCCGTTAAGACAATCTTGGCGCCTTCCTCTTTGAACATTTTCCCAAAGGCAAGGCCTAGCCCTTGGGCACCGCCGGTGATCAGCGCTTTTTTGCCCAAAAGGCGGCCGGTCATTTCCCCGCCTTAATTTGGGTCATGGCTTCGCTTAGACACTCGGCCATTTTTTGCCGAATTTCCGCATCCGTAACTTCTTCGCGGGCTTCGTTTAAGTCCCCCCGTAATTTTCGGAAAACATCCTCATCCCCTGCTTCTTCAAAGTCGGCGCGCACCACTTCTTTTCCGTAAGCGATAGCTTCTTCCCCACTAAGGCCTAAAATTTCAGCCGCCCAAGCCCCCACAAGCTTGTTCCGGCGGGCCTCAACCTTAAATCGCAAATCTTCGTCACGCGCAAATTCAGCTTCAAAAGCAGTTTTCCGCTCATCAAAAGTGGTCATATGATCTATTCCTCTTCATCACTTTATTGCCCATTAGATTTAGGCGTCATTATAGCTTGTGCAAACGCTTTGCGTGTTTGACAACGCCATGCTACCCCCTCGAAATGGTGCAGTCATGAGGTTCATGCCACCTTACTGCCCAACATCTTTTTGTTAAAGGAATATCCATGGCGCGCGGTAAAGCAATTTATGAAGGCAAAGCAAAAATCCTGTATGAGGGGCCTGAACCCGGCACCCTTATTCAGTTTTTTAAAGACGATGCCACTGCCTTTAATAACCAAAAGCATGAGGTGTTAGAGGGGAAAGGCGTTCTGAATAACCGCATCTCTGAACTGATTATGTCAGAGCTGGAGCGGATTGGTGTTCCCACCCACTTTATTCGCCGCCTTAATATGCGGGAGCAGTTGATTCGCCATGTGGAGATCATCCCGCTGGAGGTTGTTGTGCGAAATGTGGCCGCAGGGTCCATTGCCAAACGGCTGGGGCTAGAGGAGGGCGAAGCCTTGCCCCGCTCCATTGTTGAATTTTACTATAAAGATGATGCTTTGGGCGACCCCATGGTGTCAGAGGACCATGTCACCGCTTTTAACTGGGCGAACCCCCAAGAAATTGATGATATGATGGCCTATGCTTTACGGGTGAATGACTTTTTATCGGGGCTTTTTTCAGGCATCGGCATCCGGTTGGTGGATTTTAAACTTGAGTTCGGTCGGCAGTATGAAGGGGATCTGATGCGCCTTATCCTGGCGGATGAAATCAGCCCGGACAGTTGCCGATTATGGGATGCCAAAAGTAACGAAAGTATGGACAAGGACCGTTTTCGAAAGGACCTTGGCGGCGTGGTTGAAGGCTATCGCGAAGTGGCGCGGCGCCTTGGCGTTTTACGCGATAGCGATGAGCGGTCAGACACCAAAGGCCCTGTCCTCGTTTCCAGTAATGAAGGGAAAAAGACGTGAAGGCAAATGTATATATCACCTTAAAAACTGGTGTTCTTGACCCCCAAGGGAAGGCGATTGAAACTGCGCTCCACGGTCTTGGTTTTGAACAAGCAGAGAATGTCCGTCAGGGAAAGTTTATTGAGCTTGATTTAGACACAACGGATAAGGATGAAGCCCATCGGTTGGCCGAAGATATGTGTCAAAAGCTACTCGCTAACCCTGTGATGGAAAGCTATCGAGTGGAAGTGGTCAGCTAGCCCCATGTTTGATGCCGCACAACTCGCGGCCTTGGTTGGCGCTTTTCCGAACGAGCCAGTTTATCTTCGCCATGAACTTGAAGGGCATCCTCTTTTCGCGCGTGCACGGATGACCTTACTTGCCGGCAGCACGCCAAAAGATGAGGTAATATGCCGCCCTGCGCAACTTCCCTTAGGCGCCCTTCCCTTTTTTGAACCAGACCCACGTCCACCAGCGCTTGTGGCACAGACCTTAGAAACCTCTGATGCCTGGTTAAAACTTGGGTCTATTGACCATGACCCTGAATATAAAACTCTTGTGGATGATAGTCTTCGCCCCTTAAAACCAATTGTGAAAATGGATGCAGGGGGATTGCGCGCGCCCGCCGCTAGCTTAGTGATGGCGGCCCCCTATGCGGTCACCCCCCTCCATCTTGAGCCTAACTATCTGCTCATCGCCCAAATTAGAGGACGTCAAAGAGTTACTCTTTTTACAGAAGAGACTTATTCCCCATCGGTCGAACAACTCGAAACCCTGCATACGGTTGGCACAGCACAATTATCTTACGAAACAGGAATGGAAGATAAAGGTCAGCCTTATGACTTGGCCGAAGGTGACGCCCTATTTATTCCCGTAACGACACCTTATCTTATCCAACATGGGGAAGATATCACCATGAGCCTATCCATCACCTGGTCCTCCCCCGAACTTGATCAGGAGGCAGACGCTTATCGGTTGAATGCATGGCTGCGAGGTAAAGGGTGGCCGCAAAAGCGAATATCAAACAAGCAAATCCGCCTCTTAAAGGCGAAAGCCTATAAAATATTTGGGTAGCCCCAAATCCCTAATTGACGGCGGCCTTCACGTCGTTTGTGACACCAGAGGCATCTGACGTTTCCACGGCGGCATCCCTTTCAAGACCACGCGACTTAAATAACCGATAAGTATCTCGATACCAGTCAGAGCCCGGATAATTATGTCCCAACACCGCGGCGTGACGGCGGGCCTCTGGCACAACGCCCAACTGCAGATAGGCTTCAACGATACGGTGGAGGGCTTCAGGCACGTGGGAGGTGGTTTGATAGCTCGTCAGCACAGTGTTAAACCGGTTAATCGCCGCAATATGTTGATTTTGCCGCAAATAATATCGTCCCACATCCATTTCTTTTCCGGCCAAATGGTCTTGGGTTAAATCCAGCTTTAATCGCGCATCCCTCGCATATTCTGTGTCCGGATAACGTCGTACCACATCTTGTAAAGCTGTCAGTGCATTTTGAGTAATATCCTGGTCACGGCCGACATCGCGAATACGCTCATAGTGATTAATCGCCTTTAGATAATAGGCATAGGCGGCGCTTTTATTGCCCGGGTGGATCGATAAAAACCGTTCAATGGTGGCTAGGCTATCCTCATAATCATTAGTGAGATATTGCGTATAGGCGGTCATAAGCATCGACCGACGAGCCCAAGCGGAATAAGGATGCTGACGCTCCACCTCTTCAAAAAATAAAATGGCCTCTTCGTATCGTTTGCGATCTAAGGCATCGGTGGCTTTTGCATAAAGAACCTCAATCGGCTCTTCCACATACGCAAATCGATTCTCAGCATCCTCGCGCCCAAAACTGCCGCAAGCGTTCATCATTAAGCTGCTCAAGAATAGCGAAAAAAGGGAGAATGCGCGAACCATGGACCGACCTTTAAGGGTTAATACCCCCTTGTATGGAGCTCCCCCAGCCACGTCAAATCACAAGATAGAAAGACGCTAAGATTTTATGCCAAAACCCGCGCGGCTTCACGGTGCATTTCAGCCCGCACCCATCGCGCTGCCCCGCGAGAGATCACCGCTTGGGCAAATTGAGTGTTGATCTCATGCCCTGGCTTATAGGCGGTAATTTTGGCCGCCAAAGGCGCGCCAAGAAGGTAAAGATCCCCAATCAAATCAAGGGTTTTATGGGCCACAAACTCATTGTCTGCGCGTAAGCCCTCTTTGTTCAGGATCGTGCCGTCGTCAACCACCACCGCATTCTCGAAGGAGCCCCCAAGGGCCAGCCCCTTTGCCCGCATGGCTTCCACATCTTTTAAATAACAAAAGGTGCGCGCCCCTGAAATCATCGACCTGTAATCAGCGGGATTATCTAAGATCAACCGCTGCTCCCCAATGGCAGCGTCATCAAAGGAGACGGTTACGTCATATTGCGGGCTAAGCGGAGCCTCAGGGCCCAAAGGAACAGCCTCAATAAAGCTATCCCCTTTTGAGATTCGCACAGGCGCCATCAACTTTAAAACCTTATGGGGGGCCGGTAATGGCCGCACCCCTACAGTTTCAAGCAATTCAACAAAAGGTCTCGCACTGCCATCCATAATGGGGATTTCAGGGCCATTCACCTCCACAATGGCGTGGTCAATACCAACCCCAGCAAAGGCAGACATGATATGCTCAATGGTGGCAACAGATACCTCGTGGCGATTGGCAATAACCGTGCCCAGGGTTGTCGTGGTCACCGCGTTTGGATGGGCAGAAATACTCACACGCTCTAGGCCTGAAGACTGCGCATCCACGGTGGAACTGGCCAATAAATCTTGGCGACGAAAGAGAATACCTGTCCCCGCCGCGGCAGGGTGGATCCGCAAGGTCACGTCTTGGCCGGAATGCAAGCCAATCCCAATACATTCAACGGACGCACGAAGGGTCTGTGCCGTCGGTGTTGTTATCGCTTTATCCAACGTATCAATATCCAATTTATCAAACGCCATAAGCCCTAATCAATCCCGCCATTCTCCTCTTAAGGTTAAGTATGGGGAGAGAAGGGGCTCTTGTGAAATAAAGCTATGTTACGGCGTGTTGCGACACGGTAACCCTTTAGTAAGATATTGATTACCTTACTCAACGGTCACGGATTTGGCGAGATTTCGGGGCTGATCCACATCTGTCCCCTTAGCGACAGCGGCGTGGTAGGCCAAAAGTTGTATCGGCACCGA
>JBCCMT010000019.1:0-14188 GCA_039026195.1 Pseudomonadota bacterium
CCCGGATAGTCCGGTGCCGTCACCGTGGGGAGGAAGGTTAGATTCACCGCAAACGGTTTATCTGTCATCTCTTTGCATTTGGCAATTTCATTGGCCAAGGCGTCGGGCGTTTTTTGGGTGAGCCCCGTAATGGTGCCAAGACCCCCGGCGTTGGAAACCGAAGAAGCTAATTCAGCAAAGCCCACATAATGCATTCCGCCCTGAATAATGGGGTGCTGAATGCCAAATAGCTCTGTAATGCGGGTTTTCATGACGGCTTTCCTTCACATCTTATCGCAATTCTCAAAGAAGTGTGGAAAGCTGATGTCTATTCGTCAAACGCTTTTTCCAGTTGACCTAAAACGGGGCGTAGGGCCGCAATATCTTCACTGGGCACACTGCTCACCGCTTGCATCATTTTTTTGGCGGCACTGATCTGCTCACGGACTTGAGGGGGCATCATGGAAAGCATCGCTGGGTCCATTTGATCAAGTTGCTGCATATCGGCTTGATCCGTTTTGAGAGCCAGATAAGCCATCATGATGGCGTCTGCTTTTTCACCAAAACCGTTGACCGAGGCAAACCCATTGTCTTTGATGACTTTCCTAAAGTCACCGCTCGCCGGGCTAGCCATCACATGTTCAGCAATGGTGCTAAACATGCTGATTTTACCGTCACTGTCCAAAAGACTTTGCAAGCCGTTGGCCGTACTCAAATTGTCATTCACATCCATTTTAACATCCGGATATTGGTCGCCGAAATTTTTCAAGGCTGTCATGGTGGAGATGAACTTCTCCACATCCGCAGATGTAAAGGATTGGGCATTTGCCATGGAGGAAAGGGCAAGAACGAAAGCTGCTAAGGCCGCTATAAAATATTTAGACATATGCTTTTCTTTCAGCTGGGTGATGAAGGTTAAATGGGGTCTCTTTCCCCAAGGTCGCCTGGGCGGTTGTCAATGTCGTCCATGCGATCACATTGGGCGTACCCGCCGCGCCAACCACTTCGATAGCTGGCCTCTTCTTTAAACAACACCTCATCGCGAAATGTGTCCGTGGAAAAGCTAGCTTGACGGGCTTGAGCGGTGCGGCAGCCATCTGAGAAGCCTTGGCCATAAAAAGGCCCATCTATGTCTGCATAGCTCGCGCATCCGGTAAAAGAGGCAAGTAACGCACAACAAGCGCCAATAGTTATCATATTATGCATAGGCCGAACCCCTTATCCTTAATAAATGACCCTAACGATGGTTTGCATTTCTGACCAGAGCGAAAGTGCGCGTTAAGGGCGGTTTGTTAAAACTTAGCTTATAGGTATATTTTATGTCCACCGAGCCCATATTTACTTCTGTCCCTTCACAAGATGATGTTGGAGACCAACCCATTGAGGTTGAACCTGTGAAAACAGTGCGTGCCCCTGTGGAGGGGGCGCGGGCTGAGCTGGCGCGTAAACTTGTGGATGTGCTGGCTCTGCCGTCGGGTCAGGTAAATGACAATGAACGTGCCTTTACGGGGGATATTTTAAGCGAAGTTTTCGATCACATTCCCCATGCTTTACAAATTGAGATCAGCCAGCGGCTCTCCACCGTTTTAGCGCCGCCCCCCGGGCTATTGAGCCGATTGATTTTAGACGAATTTGATATCGCATCCCCCTTGCTAGAGGCCATCCCAGAGCTTCCAGAAGCTTTATTGGGGGAGGCCGCGCGCAAAAGCCCCGCTCACCGTCAGGCGATCGTGAAGCGAAAAGGGTTAACCGATGTGGTGGCGGATACATTGCTTGAGGCCCATGAATGGGAGATTGATGCCCGCATCCTGAAGCTTCAATCCATTAATTTGTCAGAGCAACGGGTGGATCAACTGGTGGAGCGGTCAAAGCATGACGAGCGCTTGCGAGATTTGTTGCTGCGTCGGTTGGAGCTGCAACCCCGCCATGGGTTTGCCATGTTTTGGTGGATTGGGGCAAAGCACCGCAAACAGGTTTTAAGCCGTTTTGCCATCGATCGCACCGTGATTCAAAATGCCCTAAAACCCTTATTTGAAGAATTTTTTGCCACCAAAGACACAGATTTCATGGTGAAGCGGGTCTTGGTTCTTACCGATCGTCGCCATCGCCCCCGAAACAAAAATGGGGAGGCGGTCTCCATCGAAGTGGTGGAGAAAATGCTGACAGCGGCGCGGGCTAACCCTTCGCCGGATCTCTGTGCTGCGGCGGGGGTCCTTGCCGGGGTGCGGCCTGATACGGCCACAAAAGCGATGTTTGATGAAAATGGGGAACCCTTCGCGATTCTCTGTAAAAGTATCGGGATTTCACGAGCGGCCTTTGCGGAGGTGATGCGCAAGGCGGAGCTCACAAGAAAGCCTGATGCAGTGGGTCCTCGCTTTGATGAAGAGGCCCAAGACTATTTACTGGGCATCTTTGATATGATTGCCAGGGACTTCTCTCGGACGGTCTTACGCTATTGGGATTGGCAATCTGTGCCGCCGGCGGCATAAAATATCTTTTTCTATCTTATTGTTTTGAAATCTATTTTTTCACCTGATGCCTATCTTGAGAAAAACTTTCTCGGCGAAATCGTCATAAATGGTTGCTTTGTTAGAAAATAATGCGATTTTGCGCCCTTGAATTGCAACCCGCCCCTCCCAAGGGGCGCCATCATTTTATAAAGGGCTATGTTTCACCATTTAGCCAAGATCTTTGGACGGCATATCGCCCTTGCCTTAGTGCTTATGGGCCTATGGTTTTTGCTGTCAGGTTATTTTGAGAAGGCCACATTGGTTGCCTTTGGGGTGGCTAGTGTGGCCATTTGTGTGTGGATGGCGGACCGGGCCGGGGCCCTGGATCGGGAGGGGGTGCCCACCCGGGTCTTCCCAGGGATTATCGGATATATGTTTTGGCTGACCTTCGAGATTGGGAAGGCCAATGTCCTTGTCGCCCTTGAAGCCATGCGACCCAAGCTGAAGCTTTCCCCCAAAATGATCCGTGTGCCTGCTTATCAGGCAAGCGACCTTGGGAAGACGATTTTTGGAAATTCCGTCACGTTGACGCCGGGAACGGTGACCGTGGCGGTGGAAGAAGACACGCTTATCATCCATGCGCTGACAGAAGACCTTGCTGATGAAGAGGCGATCACGGCGATGGGGGAGAAGGTGTGCGCCTTTGATGGGGAAGAAGGCCGGGCGTGGGCACAGGCGCGAAAAGCAGAAAAAGGGGAAAGCTGATGTTCGCAGTGGCAGCGGTGGCCCTGGTGGTGTCCATGACCCTTATTTTATGCCGCGCTATCGCCGGGCCAACCCTTTATGACCGGGTATTGGCGGTTAACAGCTTTGGGACCAAAACCGTTTTGCTCCTGGGGGTAATGGGTTTTCTCATGGGGCGGCCTGATTTCCTTGATATTGCTTTACTCTATGCCCTGATCAATTTTGTGGGGACCATCGCGATCTTGAAATTCTTTGGTTATGGCACTCTGGCCCCTGTCATGACGGGCGGGCAAAAAACATCCCTCCCTCAACCGCAAGAGGAGGGGAAATAATGGATCTTTTGTTCGATATTATCTCTTGGGGGTTATTTATTGCGGGCAGCGCCTTTGTCTGTATTGGCGCGGTGGGGGTTATTCGGTTTCCTGATTTTTACACCCGTCTTCATGCTGCGGGGGTCACCGATACGCTGGGCGCAGATTTGATCTTGCTGGCCATGGTGTTTCAAGCCGGTGATTTTATCACCATGGTCAAGTTATTGTTGATTTTTATCTTCATTCTTTTGACAAGCCCTGTCTCAACCCATGCCATTGCCCATGCCGCCTTTGTGACGAAAGTCCGTCCTCAGCTTAGTCATGATCTCCATTATGCGACGGCTGACGAAGAAAAGGCTTATCAGCCGGAGGAGCGTGTTTAGAAATGGATGAACCCATCACCCTCGTTTCTTCCTTTGAAACCACCCTGTCGGCGGCGGTCCTAATTGATCTTGCCATCCTGACGTTACTTTTGATCTGTGCCTTGGCGATGATCAATATGCGCAGATTGTTCGGCGTGGCCATGCTTTCTGGCATATATAGTTTGCTGTCGGCTGTCTTTTTTGTCGATATGGACGCAGTGGATGTGGCCTTTACCGAAGCGGCGGTGGGGGCAGGGGTCTCTACGGTGCTGATCCTGTCCGGCATGGCGCTGACTGCCCGCCGAGAAGACCCTGTGTCCAAACAACGGGTTTTCGTTCCCCTCGTCATTGTAGGGATTGTCGGCGCATCGCTCATCTATGCGACCGTTGATATGCCGCATTTTGGAGATCCGAATAGTCCGGCCAATGCCTATCTGGGCCAAGCATATGTGGAGCGGTCCCCCGTTGATATTGATGTGCCGAACCTGGTGACAGGGGTTTTGGCGAGCTATCGCGGATTTGATACCTTAGGAGAAGTCGTTGTGGTGTTCACCGCCGGCATTGCTTGCGTCTTACTTCTCGGGGCGGGGTCCTCACGCGGGGGGCGCCGGATGACTGATGACCCCATGGAAGAAGCAGATCCCACCGCTCAACAGGGGGAAATGCCGATGGAGAAGACATCATCATGATGGGTCATATCATTCTCCGGGTGACGATTAAGCTGTTATTCGCACCTATTCTTTTATTCGGATTTTACGTTCAATTTCACGGCGATTATGGCCCGGGGGGCGGTTTCCAGGCGGGGGTGATTTTGGCCGTTGCCTTTGTTCTCCACGCCTTAGGATATGGGGTGGAGGCCACGAAAAAAGTTGTTCCGCCCTCTATTTTGCCAAAAGGGATGGCCCTTGGGGTTTTAATATATGCCGGTACCGGGGTGGTCACGCTGCTCTTGGGGGAAAATTTCCTCGATTATGATGTGATCCAACCGGACAGTCACCATAATGCCGGTCAGCATATTGGGATATTGGTGGTGGAATTTGGGGTTGGCGTTGCGGTGGCCGCCACCATGTTGCAAATTTTCTATGTCTTTGCTGGGCGAGAGCCAGAACCCCAGGATGATGCTTGGTAGATCATGGTTGAATTTATTCTTGCCCGTTACAATTATTGGATTGTCATTATTTTGATGATGACGGGACTTTATATTGTTTTCTCTCGCGGAAATTTGGTGAAGACCCTTGTGGGGTTGAACCTTTTTCAAACCTCCGTCTTCATTTTTTATATCACCATCGGCTATGTGGCCGGCGGGACCGCCCCCATCCTTATCGGCGGGGGAGAGAAAAAAGATGATCACCATCATAATGGGCACCCCCATGATGATCATCACGGGGCGGACCATGATCATGCACATGGTGACCACAGTGGGAGGCACAGCATAGATCAGTCTTCCCCCCTCTCCCATGAAGAGGCGACGGCTTTTGTCCAAGGGGAGAGGGCCAATGCGCTTGACGGGAATAGACCGGGGGGCAGCCCGGTGGAAGAGGCAAAGGCCCATGAGGGGAGCGAGGGTAGCTTGCACACCCTGCCAGAGGTTGGGGCCATGCCAGAGGGGGAAAGAACAGGGGCAGCGAGCAACAGCTTATTCAGCTCCGCTGATCAATCCTCCCCCCCCTCAGATGCGCAAAGAAATATAGACCGCTTTGACGTTGACGTCGCGGCGGCAACACCAAGCCCGCGTTCAGAAAATATAGTTGAGGCCACGGCGGACATTCTTTATTCTAACCCCCTTCCCCATGTGTTAATCCTTACAGCCATTGTGGTGGGGGTGGCGACTACAGCTGTGGGTCTTGCCATCGCCGTCCGTATACGGGAGGCTTATGGGACGATTGAAGAAGACGCCTTAGAGCAGATGGACAATCAAGCTGAGTTTGGTGGCACCGCCCCCCAAAGTGATGAGGGGAGCCGCGCATGAACCTGGCAGATCAGCTTCCCGTCCTTCCTGTTATTATTCCCCTGATTGCAGCCGCCATTGGTATCCTCTTGCCGAAAGGCCGCATCGCCTGGGCTTGGGCGACAGTGGTGTCTTGGGTTACCTTTGGGGTGACCTTGATGCTTCTTGAGCAAGTCAGCCTTGCAGAAACCGTTATTTATGACATGGGCGGATGGACGGCCCCTCTAGGGATTTCCTATCGCATTGACCTTATCGGGGCGATTGTCATGACCCTGGTGGCGGGGGTTGCGGCTTTTGTCTTCCCTTACGCGAAGGAAAGCGTGGCAAAAGAAATCCCTCATGCCCAGTCGGGCTATTTTTACGCCATGATGCTGGTATGTTTTGCAGGCCTGATGGGGGTGGTGGCCACGGGGGATGCCTTTAACGTCTTCGTCTTTTTGGAAATCAGCTCACTGAGTACCTATGCCCTGGTGGCCATGGGCGCCCGTGCGGATCGCCGCGCCCTGACAGCAGCTTTCACCTATCTTGTGTTGGGCACCATCGGGGCCACATTCTTTGTGATTGGCCTAGGCCTCTTATATCAAGCCACGGGCACACTGAACATGTTGGACTTGCATGAACGGCTGGCGGGGCAAGATAACAAGGTGGTGCGAGCAGGTTTTGCGTTTATTGTGACGGGCCTGGGGCTCAAACTGGCGATGTTCCCGCTCCATCGGTGGTTGCCGGACGCTTATACCTATGCGCCCTCGGCGGTGACAGTGTTTTTGGCGTCAACGGCAACCAAGGTGGCTGTTTATGCCATGCTCAGATTCATTTTCACCGTGTTTGGTTTCACCTTTGCCTTTATGGATGTGGCGTTTTTGCTCTTCATCCTCCTCGGGCTGACGGGCATGGTGGTCGCCTCTTTGGTGGCGATTTTCCGCAATGATGTAAAACAAATGCTGGCCTTTAGCTCGGTGGCGCAAGTGGGTTATATGTTGCTGGGCATTTCCTTTGCCACGGTGGAAGGTGTCTCCGCCGCGGTGATGCATGTGTTCAATCATGCCTTGATGAAGGCGGCTCTCTTCATGGCCGTGGGCGTTGTGTTTTATGCCTTTGGGTCGCACCAAATGTCCGCTTATCGGGGCTTAGGAAAACGGATGCCCTTTACTGCGGGTTGTTTCATCGTCGCTGGGCTAAGCTTGATTGGCGTGCCCTTTACCGCAGGTTTTATTTCTAAATATCTGCTAATTGAAGCTGCGTTTTCAGCGACCCTGGCGGTGCCGTCCTTACTGATCGTTTTCATGATTGTCGCCTCCTCATTGTTGGCGGTGGGGTATATCGGCCGGGTGGCCTATGAGATGTTTCTGGCGGATCCTGCGCCGGATGCCGCCCCTGTCCCCAAAATACCCTTAAGTTTGCTGATCCCCCTTGGGCTGATGACAGCGGCTAATATTTATATCGGTCTTGATGCGGAAGGGATGACAGGCCTTGCCCGCGCCGGGGCGGAGACCCTGATGCGCACGGGCCTTGGTTTTGGGGGTGTCGAATGACCTTTGCTTTGCCCATCGCGCCGGAGCAGGCTTTGCTCTTCTCGATGCTGATCCCTTTGATTGGGTTTTTCGGCATCATGATGTTTTCAAAATCCCCCAATGCGCGGGAAGGCGTCATCCTCACCGGCGCGGTGATCACCTTTGCCCTTGTGCTGACGGTATTCCAAGCTGTTGCGGCGGGGGAACGACCAAGCGTCACCCTTTTTGAAGTTCTCCCCGGGTTATCCATCAGCTTTACTGCAGAGCCCTTAGGCGCGCTGTTCGCGGTCATTGCGTCGGGCCTGTTCATCGTCAATTCCGTCTACGCCATTGGCTATATGCGCGGGAATAAAGAACAGCATCAAACCCGTTTTTACATGTGCTTTGCCATCGCCATTTCCGCGGCGTTGGGAATCGCGTTTGCGGGCAATTTGCTGACCTTTTTCACCTTTTATGAGGTATTGACCCTCAGCACCTTCCCATTGGTCACCCATAAGCGGGATGACAAGGCCCGGGCGGGGGGCCGCATTTATTTAGGTATATTGATCGGCACCTCCATCGGTCTTCTCCTCCCTGCGATCATTTGGACCTATGTCATGACGGGGACCACGGATTTTGTGCTGGGCGGCATTTTGGGAGATGCAGCGGATATGCGGGGGTGGGTGCCCGTTATTTTGCTTGGGCTTTATCTCTTTGGCATTGGCAAAGCGGCGCTGATGCCCATCCACCCATGGTTGCCCAATGCCATGGTGGCGCCCACACCTGTGTCCGCCTTCCTCCACGCGGTGGCGGTGGTAAAGGCGGGGGTGTTTGGGGTGCTGAAAATATCGATTTATATTTTCGGCATCGATTATTTAAGCGAAAGCGGCATCACGGATCTTTTCCTCTGGATCGCCGGTGCCTCTATCCTTATCGCCTCCGCCATTGCCATGACCCAAGATAACCTCAAGGCGCGGCTCGCCTATTCCACCGTGTCCCAACTGTCTTACATCACCTTAGGCGCAATGCTTGCCAATAGGTTAGGGGTGATCGGCGGGGCCACCCAAATTGCGGGTCATGCTTTGGGGAAAATGACCCTCTTTATGTGCGCTGGCGCCATTTACACCGCTGCGCATAAATCACTTATTTCTGAAATGCGGGGCACAGGGCGATCCATGCCCTGGACCTGGACGGCGTATATTATTGGGGCGTGCTCCATCATTGGCTTGCCGCCCATGGCGGGGTCATGGCCGAAATTTTATTTGATGCTGGGTGCAGTGGACAGGGGGACCTTATTCCTGCTGGTGGTGTTGATCATCTCGAGCCTGATGAATATTGTTTATCTTCTCGCCCCAGCCGTCCGGGCCTTTATGGACCCCGTACCGGGCGCATCGGCCCCTGCGGCTGTGCCCCGCATTCAGGAGGCCCCTCTGCTTTGTCTTATCCCGGCATGGTTCACCGCCATGGGGACCCTTATTCTCTTTTTCTATATGGCACCATTGGTGGAATTTCTTTCGCCGCTCGTGGGGAGGGCCCAATGACAGATCACGTTGAGACCGATCATCCAGAAGTCCCTGAGCATGAAAAATCAATATGGGAAAAGCCCGGCACCCTCAAAGTGATTTGGGTTTTTCTAATTGCGTCATGTGGTGCAGCAGCGCTTGGCGGGTTTATTCTGGCGGCCCAGGATAAGATGCATCCGCATTTTACGATTGACCAATTTCCTGCCTTTTACGCTGTTGTCGGTTTTGTCAGCTTTTCTTTCATTGTCCTCGCCGGGCAGCATTTGCGTAAAATTCTGATGCGAGACGAAAACTATTATAATGATGATGAGGGGGAAGAGACATGACCCAGCTTCTCCCCGCCGCGTTGAGCCCTGGTCTGATCCTCATGATTGTGGGGGTCCTGATCGTCGGTTTACCCCAAGCGTTTCGAAATATGGTGAGCCTTGCAGCGGTGGCCATTGGCTTTGTCCATCTGGTGGCGTACGGAATGCCTGGGTTTGGGGAGACAACGCTGTTTGCCCAAAGCAGTATAGCTGGCTTTGATCTGATCGGTGTGCGCATCGATAAGTTATCGATGATTTTCGCCATTATTTTTCACATCGCAGCGTTGATGAATGTGATTTATGGCTGGCGTCACGCCACCCGGCTTGAAAGCAGTATGGGCCTGATCTATGCGGGGGCAGCCATTGGTGGCGCCCTGGCGGGGGATCTGCTAACTCTCTTTGTTTATTGGGAGGCGGCGGCTCTTTCCTCCGTCTTCATCGTTTGGGCGGGCGGGGGCCATGGGGCGTTTAAAGCGGGGATGCGCTATCTCGTGATCCAAGTGCTTTCTGGCCTATTATTACTTGCTGGTATTGCCCTTCATGTGGGGCAGGGGAATGGATTGGCCTTTGAGGCATTCACCTGGCGGTTTGAGGATGGCGGATTAAACCTTGCGGCTGTTCTTATTCTCATCAGCTTTGGGATTAAAGCCGCCTTCCCCTTCATGCATACTTGGCTGCAAGACAGCTATCCTAAGGCCAGCGCAGTGGGGGCAGTGATGCTTTCCGCTTTTACCACAAAGTTAGCGGTCTATACCCTGGCGCGCGGTTTCGCCGGGCTCGATCTCCTCATTTATATTGGCTGTACCATGACGGCTTTCCCTGTCTTTTTTGCGCTCATCGAAAATGATTTGCGTAAAGTGCTGGCGTATTCTTTGAATAACCAAGTTGGGTTCATGGTGGCCGCCATTGGGATCGGCACGCCATTGGCGCTGAATGGTGCGGCGGCCCATGCCTTTGTGCATATTATCTATAAGGCGCTTTTATTCATGAGCATGGGGGCGGTGTTGATACGGGTGGGGACGACCAAAGCAACAGAGCTTGGCGGTCTTCATAAATCCATGCCCTGGACCACTATTTTCTGTCTTATTGGAGCCATGTCGATTTCCGCCTTCCCGCTTTTCTCTGGCTTTGTGGCTAAATCCATGATCACCATGGCCGCGGCAAAGGAACATATTTTGTTCGCCTATCTCATCCTCCTCTTTGCCAGCGCTGGGGTGCTGGAGCATTCGGGCATTAAAATTCCGTATTTTGCCTTTTTTGCCCATGACCAATTCTCGCCTAGCCATACAGGTAAGCCTCGACCAAAGGATGCCCCGATGCCGATGCTCATCGCCATGGGGCTCGCTGCATTTTTATGCATTGGGATTGGGGTGCAGCCGCAATATCTTTTCGCGCTTCTCCCCTTTGAAGCAAAATATGTGGCCTACACGGCGGATCATGTGGTCACACAGCTTCAGCTCTTGATGTTCGCCATCTTGGCCTTTGCCCTGTTGGTGAAATTTAAGCTTTACCCGGCGGAAATCCGATCCACCAATTTAGATGTGGACTGGTTCTGGCGCGTGCCAGGACGGAAGGTTCTGATGGCGACAGTCCATAGTACCGCGACGGTGTGGCGTCGCCTCTGGGGGTTGCTCACGTCAGCTTGCGGTGTCTCTCTTTATCGTTTGTATGCTACCCATGGGCCAGAGGGGCGTATCGCCAGGGTTTGGCCGGTGGGGTATACGGCTCTGACCACTGCTGTGGTTCTGGGTGTCGTTCTCTTGGCTGTCTTTATTAGTCAATAGAGCGTTTTTCTCCCCCTAATAAAACCTTACAGAACTACCTCATATTTGAATCGAATACTGAGGAAAAAATGCGGCAAAACTTATCCTCGCTATGGTTGTATCTGCTATGATGCAACAGCCGGAAGGGAGTCCGGTTTAACATTGGGTCAACCGTGTTTTCCTTAGGAGTGCATTGGGGGGCCAAGTTTGGCGCAATAAGGGCTTTTCTTCTCTTTCCTAAGAAGAGCTTAACCTTGGGTGATAGGGGTTTCACATGTTAAAACAGCTTGAAGATCAAGACTGCCAAGACTGGCACGCATTTACGGCACGACGCCTTGTCGCGACAGAGTTTAGGGTCGCGGAATCGGACTTAATCAAACCCTCAAGAGCGACGGCTGATATTGCCTTTGCTCGACAGGTGGCCATGTATCTGGCCCATGTCATTTATTCGTTAAGTTATGGTGAAGTGGCGACCGCTTTTCAACGGGAGCGGAGCACTGTCGCCCATGCCTGCGCGGTGGTGGAGGATGCAAGGGATGACCCTGAATTTGAAGCGCGTGTTTCAAAACTTGAGGATCGCCTTCAACAACTTGATGATATCCGTCGCTTGGGCCAGGTCAAACGTCGTGGGCGGTTGGCCGAGCTTCTCTCTGAAGAGGTTGATAACTCTCCTTCTGTTTAAAGGAGAAGTCGTTTTCGAATGTCATGGGGGCTAATGCCGCTTTGCCTTAAGGACTGCAAAGTAAGGCTTCGTTGTCGTTTGGACAATCGTTCGCCGTTTTCATCTGTGATTAAAGGGTGATGTTGGTAAAGGGGCGTGGGCGCATCAAATAGCGCGTATAAAAGGGTGTGAAGCCCAGCGCTTTGTCGCAAATCCTCCCCACGGATCACGTGGGTTATCCCCTGCGCAATATCGTCATGGACCGACGCCAGATGATAGCTGGTGCCAATATCTTTTCTCGATAAAATAACTCCATCAAAATCTTCAATAGCTGCAAAAACTTTTTCTTTTTTCATCCCGTTTTTTTCAGTAAAAAAGAGGTTGTCCGCCTTATCCTTCAACCATTTTTGCGCTTCCCGCGCAGATAATCGCCAAGAAAAGGGCTTTCCTGCTACTAGCGCTGCTGCTTCTTCCTGTTGAGAGGGAGGGGGGATTATCTTTGCCACAGGAAGAGCACCCTGGGGGGCGCGCGTGATATCTTCAATTTCTTTCCGTGTACGGAAACACCTGTAAATAAGTCCGGACTTATAAAGAACGTCTAATCGTTGCTGGTAAGCCGAAAACCGCTCAGATTGACGTAGAACAGGTTGCGCCCACTCTATACCCAGCCATTTTAAGTCTTTGAAAATACCGTCCTCATACTCAGGTCGACATCGCGTTTGGTCAATATCCTCAATCCGTAAAAGGAACTTTCCATTATGTCTTTTGGCTTCATCATAGGCCAGTAAGGCTGAGAAAGCGTGTCCCAGATGCAAATACCCTGTTGGGGAGGGGGCAAAGCGCGTGATGAATGTCATATGACGCTTATAAAGCAGAAGTCTCTTTTAGGCTAGCAATCGCCACGAACCGTAAAGGACCCTGACGCTTTTCTGTAAAAGGCCAGCAAGTCACCAGGGCAATTTGCGCTTTTGCCCCGCGAGGGGAAAGTCCAGATGCGTCATAGGGGACGATGCGGGTTTCCTCAATCTGATAAGTGAAGCTTTCTCCTTTTGCGGTCGTGATAACAACATCATCCCCCAGCTGAACATATTTTAAAAATGAAAAATGCGTATCCCTATGCCCAGAAATAACGGTTAAGCCCTGGGTCATTGCTGAATTCTCCGAAGCAAGCACCCCAGGGCCAAAGGCGAGGGCCTCGCCATTCACACCAGATAAGGCGATCATCTTTTTGCCCAAACGGGGGTGGTGGAGCTCAAGCTGAGGGGAAATATCAGCCCAGGGCCAGGGTTTCACAGGGTTTTTCAAAGAAGAATGGGATTGTGTTTCCGCCCAAGCTCGCTCTAACAAAAGTTGAGCAAGGGCCGCTTTTGCTTTGATGGAAAAGGCCTCCGCCATGATCAACGCGCCCATGGCAAATATAAAAAGGGATATCCCATATGCTACTTTATGCGGTAGTGGCGCGTGGCGAATATGATGAAACATCATATGCTCCGTGAGCAGTGCGATTTTGATAATCGCCATAAGCTTAAGCTTGAGAAAATCATAAGAAGAAGCGCTAGGAGGGCTTTGATTTCAAATAGCGTTGCCGTTTGGGGCAGGATAAGACCCCTCTCTGTTTGAGAGAGGTCCCTGTCTGTCCCCACAGCTATTGTAGATGCCTCCTTTAGAATATCCGTGTTAAGAGGGGAGAGGGGGGCTGACGATATATCCTCGCCAAAAACTTTATCAAAATCCCAGCCCTCTGGTAAATTTAAGGGCAGGATTTGGCTTTCTAAACTCATATCCTGAGGTCGGGAAGGCGTAATATCCACCGCCACTAAACTTGTAAGCCGAGAGACCAACCCATGGGTAAGGGCGGTTTGTAAAATATTCTTCTCGAAGACGAGTGTGTCTTGCGGCATGCGATGACGCGCGAGCTCTAGGCTAGCCATTTTTTGTCTGGCCCAATGCTTTGAAATGCCAGAGCGTGTGGAGGCTTGGGCCAGCGGTAAGGCCACTTGCCAAGGTTGAAGGCTAGATATGCCTGTCACCTGCACCTCGCCCGCAGCATCATCGGCTCTGGCGGCAACCACTAGGGGCTCACCATCATAAATATCGGGGAGGGGGTTGGGCCAGGCTTCAACGTTTACGCCTTCGGGCCAGGTGAGTTTAAGGTCTGTGACAAGAGGATTTTCCAGTTTACGGAATAAATCTTCCATGCGATCTGAAACCTCATGGATATCTCCTATATGGGTAAAACTGCCCTGTCCGATTTCAGCAGCGCGCACCATAAAATAGCTATTGGGTGCAGCGCCAATCCCCACGGTGAAAACCCGTGCATCTTCACGGTGCAGATGGATAGCGTTGAATAAAGCCTCCTCATTGCCAATGGCACCATCTGTTAAGAAAATCACTTGCCGCAGGTGAGAGGGTGACCCTGACCCCTTAAAGGCTTTGTGCAGGGCGGGGAGCATCTCTGTCCCCCCATCGGCGTTTAATCGCTCCACCCAAGATATGGCGGCAGAAATACGAGAAGGCGTTGCAGGGAGGGGGGTTTGGAAAAGAGCATGGGTGCGGCTGTTAAACTCAATCACATTGAAGTGATCATCGGGAGTTAACCTTTGAATGGCCATGCTGAGGCTTTTTTGGGCTTGCCGGATGCTGGCCCCCGCC
>JBCCMT010000020.1:0-14104 GCA_039026195.1 Pseudomonadota bacterium
AGGAAATCCGTAAGCTGCTTTTGTGATTTTTCCCCCCACCTCTTCTACAGCCTTTTGACTGGCCTCCAGGTCATCAGAATAGAGAATAACAAGAACGCCCGCCCCTTCATTTGATGTTTCACTTTGTTCAAAGCCGCCTTCTATGCCAGCACCGTGAAAGCTCACATAGGTGGGCGCCCACTCCTTAAAGGTCCAACCAAAGGCTTTACCATAGAAGGCCCGCATGGCGGCCAAGTCCGGCGCTGTAAATTCAATATAATTTATATGATGATGGCTATTAGTCATATTTGTTTATATCATATGCGAGAGGATAATCATAGATGTTATCACGGTTCTAAGGTGCCCAGAGATGACACCGCGATATGTTAATTCAACAGTGTTCCTTCTGCTGGGGGCCCGCTTTGCACTCCGCCGAGGGCAAAGCTCTCTCGAGACGGAAGCGGGGTACCATTTAAAACCAACCCGTTTTCATCTGTCGACAGACGAAGGATTTCCCCATCCGCCACCGCACCAGAAAGAATAAGTTCCGCCAGCGGGTCTTGCACCGCCTTTTGGATCACCCGTTTCAGGGGCCGGGCCCCAAAGGCGGGATCATACCCTGCGGCCGCTAACCATTCGCGGGCTGGATCATCCAGCTCAATGGTCATTTTCCGATCTTCCAGCAGCTTTTGCAAACGGCCCAATTGGATATCTACAATGGCCCCCATTTGCGCCCGTTGCAGGCGGGAGAAGAGAATAATCTCATCCAACCGATTGAGGAATTCCGGCCGGAAGGCGCCGCGCACGGCATCCATGACGGGGCCCCGCACCGTTTCCACCTCCACCCCGTCAGCGAGGCTGGTCATCAGCTCAGCGCCAAGGTTGGAGGTCAAAATGATCAGCGTATTGCGGAAATCCACCGTCCGCCCTTGGCTGTCGGTCAGACGCCCTTCATCCAGCACCTGGAGGAGGATGTTGAATACATCCGGATGCGCCTTTTCCACCTCATCAAAAAGAACGATTTGATAGGGCCGACGACGAACGGCTTCGGTCAGCACCCCGCCCTCTTCATAGCCCACATAGCCAGGGGGCGCGCCGACGAGGCGGCTGACACTATGCTTTTCCATAAATTCCGACATATCGATCCGGGCAATGGCGCTATCATCATCAAACAAAAAGGCCGCGAGGGATTTAGTCAGCTCCGTTTTCCCCACCCCTGTGGGTCCAAGGAAGAGGAAAGAGCCGAGCGGCCGGTTGGGGTCTTGCAGGCCCGCCCGCGCCCGACGCACCGCGGCGGAAACGGCGGAGACGGCCTCATCCTGGCCGATAACGCGGCTGTGCAAGACCTCTTCCATGGCGAGGAGTTTTTCCCGCTCCCCTTCCAGCATTTTGTCCACAGGGATGCCGGTCCATTTGGAGACCACTTGCGCAATCGCTTCGGGGTCAACCACTTCCTGCACCAGGCCAGAGTTCACACCCTCCTTATCCTGTGCGCCTTCCGCCGCGCTCAGACGTTTCTCAAGCTCGGGGATGACGCCATATTTTAGCTCCGACGCCTTGGCCAAATCTCCCCGGCGTTCCGCATCCACCAATTCCTGCCGGGTGCGGTCCAATTCTTCCTTCACTTGGGTGGTGGAGGCCAGCGCGTCTTTCTCCGACTGCCACATGGCGGTCAGTTCCGCTGAGCGCTGCTCCAGATCAGACAATTCGTGATCTAACTTCTCGAGACGGTCCTTTGAGGCTTGGTCCTCTTCTTTAATCAGGGCCTCCCGCTCAATTTTCATTTGGATGATGTGCCGGTCAAGGGCATCAAGCTCTTCTGGCTTTGAATCGACAGCCATGCGCAGGCGAGAAGCCGCTTCATCCACCAAATCAATGGCCTTATCCGGCAAAAACCGGTCAGTGATATAGCGGTTCGATAAGGTGGCCGCGGAAACAATCGCACCATCGGAGATGCGCACGCCGTGGTGTAGCTCATATTTCTCTTTCAGCCCTCGGAGGATCGACACTGTGTCCTCCACCGTGGGCTCAGACACAAATACTGCTTGGAACCGGCGGGCAAGGGCTGCATCCTTTTCCACATATTGGCGATATTCATCTAAGGTGGTGGCGCCAATACAGTGAAGCTCTCCCCGAGCGAGGGCAGGTTTTAAGAGGTTTGAGGCATCCATGGC
Source organism: Pseudomonadota bacterium (assembly GCA_039026195.1). Lineage (GTDB taxonomy): Bacteria > Pseudomonadota > Alphaproteobacteria > Caulobacterales > Parvularculaceae > Parvularcula. The sequence goes on from JBCCMT010000020.1 coordinate 2,154, forward strand.
CCCATCGGTTTTCCCTGCGCCCACAAGGGTGTGCATTTCATCAATAAACAGAATGATTTGCCCTGCCGCGGTCTCCACCTCTTGCAAGACAGCCTTCAGCCGCTCCTCAAACTCCCCGCGATATTTCGCGCCCGCAATCAGGCTCCCCATATCAAGGGCCAATAATTGTTTGTCCCGCAAACTCTCCGGCACATCGCCATTTACGATGCGCAACGCCATGCCTTCCGCAATGGCGGTCTTCCCCACCCCAGGCTCCCCAATCAAAACAGGGTTATTCTTGGTACGGCGGGACAAGATCTGCATCGCCCGGCGGATTTCTTCATCTCGCCCGATAATCGGGTCAAGCTTTCCCTCTCGCGCCGCCTCCGTTAGATCCGTGGCATAGCGTTTAAGGGCATCATAGGCATTTTCTGCCGACGCTGTGTCCGCTGTGCGGCCTTTGCGAATGTCATTAATGGCGGTGTTCAACCCTTGGGCGGTCACCTTCGCTTGTTTTAGGGTCTCTGCCGCCTCTCCCTCGAGCGCGAGGGCCACGAGCAATCGCTCGGCGGTCACATAGCTGTCGCCCGCCTTTTTCGCGACCTCTTCTGCCCGGGCAAAAACCTTGGCTGTGGGCTGTGCCATGTAGACTTGAGTGTTCGAGCCCTCCACTTGCGGCAGTTTTGAGAGGGCCATATCCGTTAGCTCAAGCGCACGGTCCGGCTGCCCCCCGCTGGCACGAATAAGATTAGCAGCCAGCCCTTCACCATCATCTAGAAGGGCCTTTAACAGGTGATGGGGGGTGATATGTTGATGATTTTCGCGCACGGCGATGGTTTGCGCGGCTTGCACCATTCCTTTGGCGCGATCCGTATAGTTCTCAAAATTCATGTTGACCTCATTGAGCATCAATAAAGGCCATCATCCCTATTCGACATGGCCCCATTCTTTTATAAATACGCATCCTGCTCAGCAGCAATGCTGTTAAGATTTGGGGTCAAAACCCATAACTTCAATGCCATTCGGGTCGCTTTTTTAAACAAAGACCCGCAGAAATAGGGGCGAAGGATTTTCTTATTTTTCCGAGCTGAAAGGGGGAAATCAGGCTTTCCTTTTGACCTGCGCACGGCTATTGGCCCTGAATGTCTACATTACGAAATATTGCGATCATCGCTCATGTTGACCACGGGAAAACCACCCTGGTGGACGCTCTTTTACGTCAATCTGGCGCTGTTCGCGATAACGCGGAAATGGCTGAACGCGCCATGGATTCCAATGATATTGAGCGGGAACGGGGGATCACCATCTTGGCCAAAGCCACTTCGGTGGAATGGGAAAGCGAGAAGCACGGGCCTGCGCGCATTAATATTGTAGATACCCCGGGCCATGCGGATTTCGGTGGGGAAGTGGAGCGCATTCTCTCCATGGTGGATGGGTGTGTCCTTTTAGTGGATGCCGACGAAGGGCCCATGCCACAAACAAAATTTGTGCTGTCCAAAGCGTTGAGCTTAGGTCTCAAACCCATTGTGGTGTTAAATAAAGTGGACCGGCCCAACGCGGAACCTGACCGCGTGTTGGACGAAGCCTTTGACCTTTTTGCCGCCCTTGGGGCTGACGAAGGTCAACTCGACTTCCCCGCCCTTTATGCAAGCGGGAAAGAAGGCTGGGCCGATGACAGCCTAGAGGGCGCACGCAAAGATCTTTCTGCCCTGTTCGAAGCCATTTTAGAACATGTGCCGGCCCCCGACCTTGTGGAAGATGCGGGCGATCAACCCTTTCAAATGTTGGCCACCACCCTTGAGGCAGATCCCTTTTTGGGTCGGTTGCTCACAGGGCGGATTGTTGCAGGCCAACCAAAGGTGGGGCAAACGCTAAAGGCTATGTCCGTGGATGGTGATCTGGTGGAACAAGCCCGCGTGTCAAAGGTCCTTGCCTTTCGGGGGCTAAAACGCCAGCCGGTGGAAACCGCTGAACCCGGTGATATTGTGGCCATTGCGGGGTTTACGAAAGCCTCCGTTTCTAACACCCTTTGCGATCCTACGGTTGTCCAACCCCTCCCCGCGCGGCCTATTGACCCCCCCACCCTTTCGGTGACCATTAGCGCCAATGACTCCCCCCTAGCGGGCCGTGAGGGGGATAAAGTTCAGTCGCGGGTGATCCGTGAACGGCTTTACCGTCAAGCTGAAGGGGATGTGGCCATCCGCGTCACTGAAACTACGGACAAAGATGCTTTTGAAGTAGCCGGTCGCGGGGAACTCCAGCTGGGGGTCCTGATCGAAAATATGCGTCGGGAGGGGTTTGAGCTGACCGTGTCTCGCCCACGTGTGCTGTTGCAAGAGGAAGACGGGCAAACCCTAGAGCCTATGGAAGAAATCGTCATTGATGTGGATGAGGATTATTCCGGCGCCGTTATCGACAAGCTGACCCAACGCAAATGTGAGCTGCAAGAAATGAAGCCAGCGGGCGGCGGGAAAACACGCCTTGTGCTTCACGGCCCAGCGCGCGCGCTGATTGGTTATCATGGAGAATTCTAGACCGACACCCGCGGCACCGGGGTAATGAACCGTCTTTACCTTGAACATGGCCCCCATAAGGGTAATTTAGAAAGCCGCCGCACCGGCACCCTGATTTCCAATGGGCCCGGCAACGCCGTCGCTTTTGCTTTGTGGAATTTGGAAGACCGCGGGGTCATTTTCATTGAACCGGGTGATGCGGTCTATCAAGGGATGATTATTGGCGAGAATGCCAAACCGAATGATTTGGAGGTCAATCCTTTAAAAGGGAAACAACTGACAAACATACGGGCCGCCGGAAAGGATGAGGCTGTTCGCCTGACCCCGCCCCGTAAAATGTCTCTCGAGCAGGCGATTTCCTATATTATGGATGACGAATTGGTCGAAGTTACCCCCCAATCCGTCCGCCTGCGGAAGCGCTATTTAGACCCCCATGAACGGAAGCGTCATGCCAAAAGCGCTGCTTAGTTCAATCTATTGCGGCAACAGCGTCTGTGCTTATATTGGTCTGTGCACTTCCCCATTTTGAAACAATATTTTCAATGTCAGTTTTCTTAATGGGTTTACAGATATAATCATCCATGCCTGCAGCAATAAATCTCTCCCGATCCCCGGGGAGAGCATGGGCCGTTAAGGCAATGATGGGGACAGGGGTCAGGTTTTCATCAGCCTCGGCTTGCCGGATCTTATAGGTCGCTTCGATCCCATCCATCTCCGGCATCGAAATATCCATCAGAACAATATCGCAGTCTTGGGTCTTGTAATACTCAACAACTTCTACCCCATTTGAAGCAAAAGTCATCTGATAGCGGTCTTTCCCCAAAAGGTTTTCAATCACCATTTGGTTCACCATATTGTCCTCTGCAATCAGCAGTTTCAGAATTTTTGAAGGCTCTGCATTTTGATCAGCTTTCTCTTCTTTTTTTGATGACGGCGGAAGATCAGCAGGGTTGAAGTCCTCTGCCGGTAGAGGTAAACTAATACGTATAGTGAAACAAGAGCCCTTTCCAAGTTTTGACGTCACCTCAAGGGCACCATCCATAGCTTCAACCAATTGTTTGGTGATGGCAAGGCCAAGCCCCGTGCCGCCGAACTGCCGGGTGGTGGAGTTTTCAGCCTGCATGAATTGCTCAAAAATTTTCTCTAGCTTTTCAGGGGCAATCCCAACACCTGTATCCTCAACATCCACCTGAAACATGACCTCATCTCCGACCATCAAACTTGATAACCGAACGGTGACGCGCCCTTTTTCTGTGAATTTAACAGCATTCCCCACAAGATTGACCAGGATTTGCCGTATACGGCTGACATCTCCCACCACCAAAAGGGGAATATTGGCATCGCAATAGGCAACCACCTCAATACCTTGTTGCTTGGCCTTAGGGCTCATCAAAAAACAAACATCCTCGACGGTTTCAGTAAAAGAAAAGGGCGTTTGTTCTAACTCTAACTTTCCAGCTTCAATTTTAGAGAAGTCTAAAATGTCATTGATGATGTCCAAAAGCGCAGTTCCAGACCGGTGAATGGTGGTCGCAAAGAGCTGCTGACGATTGGAAAGCTCTGTTTGAGAGAGTAATTCTGCCATACCCAGAATACCATTCATAGGGGTACGGATTTCATGGCTCATATTCGCCAAAAATTCTGATTTCGCCTTATTCGAGGCTTGGGCGTCTAATTGAGCTTTTCGTAAATTTTGGGCCGCACGGCGCATTTCACTTTGAAATATAGATGTGCCCACGACAACAAAAACAATGGTTGCACATAAAACCGCGAGGGTAGAGGTCCAATCAATCAGAACAATCCCCTCCTCTACCGTTGTGGGGCGAGGATGGTTCTTAATATAAACGGCAATATAAACACTGATGGTAAAAAAAGCGCCGATGATGCCAGCTCTCACCCCTAGAACAAATATCGTTGTCATCACCATGGGGATGAGAAATAAATTCGCTGCACTGATCAGCGTTGTCCCCACCAAGGCAATATAACATAGACAAGCGTAAACAAAAACGGCAAGGATGCTCACCGCCCATTTAAAATTACGAGTATCACGGATGAGAAAAGGGCCCATGAGGCATACAATTGCCCCGATATACCCAATAGTGGTCCCAATGATGTAATCTTCGATATATTTTAAATTAAGGGTACTGACGGCTAACCCTGAAATCCCTGCAAGCAAACAAAAGGCCGCAAAAGACCGATGAGACGCAGCGGTGAGGAAATCATCCCCCTCCGGTGTTGGCCAGAAATAGTATAAAAACCATTCTTTTATTTTGTTCAGCACGTCCGTCCACCAGCCTGCCCCCCACTCAGATATCCGTAAGGCTAGCAAATTAGAGTTACTATGGTGTTATTGTTACTCAATGTGAATGTTTGTGATTTCGGAAAATTTTGATCTTTAGGTCATACATCGATATTTTTATTCAAAATATCTGTCCCAAAACAGGAAGAGGCGGTCTTGATCAATTAACTTTGCGTTCATCTTTACAGGAATCAAAAAAGCCCCCAGACGAACTGGAGGCCTTTATTATTGATCGTTTTGAAGAAAAGAGTTTACTTCAGCTCAACACCTGCACCAGCGGCCTCTAGCTTTTCTTTCAATTCGTTCGCTTCGTCCTTAGACACAGCTTCTTTGACGGGCTTCGGCGCACTTTCCACGAGCTCTTTCGCTTCTTTCAAGCCAAGACCAGTGATCGCCCGAACTTCTTTAATCACGTTGATTTTCTTGTCGCCTGCTGATGTTAGGACCACATCAAACTCGTCTTTTTCTTCTGCAGCGCCGCCAGCATCACCGCCGCCCGCTGCGGCCATGACCACGCCGCCACCGGCTGCGGGCTCAATGCCGTATTCGTCTTTTAAAAGGTCCTGAAGCTCTTTTGCTTCTAAAAGGGTAAGACCTACAATTTGTTCTGCAAGGGATTTAATATCTGCCATTGTTTTGTTCCGTTTTTACTAAAAGTCTAAAGTTAAGCGTCTTCTTTTTCTGCAATCGTTTTGACAGCACCCGCAAGATTTGCCGCAGGGGCGCCAAGGGCCGCAGAAATATTGGAAGCAGGGGCGGTCAGGCTGCCTGCAATAGACGCGATGATTTCTTCGCGCGATGGCATTTTGGAAAGACGATCAATGCCATTGGCATCGAGAGATTCTTCTCCAAAAAGCCCGCCAAGTACACTGAGCTTTTCCTCATTGTCTTTGACGAAATTGGTAACGACCTTTGGGGCCGTGATCGGGTCTTCGGAATAGGCGATAACCGTGGGCCCCACGAAAAGGGCACTGGTTTCTTCACCGCCGGGACGATCCTTTAGAGCGATCTTCGCCAGGCGGTTTTTCACCACTTTGACGCCGCCGCCCGCTTCGCGCATTTGCGCACGAAGCACAGACACTTCTGCCACGGTGAGGCCATTATTTTGCATGACCACCAAGACTTCATTGTCGTTTAGGACTTGTCCTATCCATTCGACCTGATCCGATTTTTTTTGCCGGGTAAGGGCCATAATTCGGTCCAGTTCTTCCTTCTATGCGAACATCTCTGTCCGCTGCTTCAACAATGTCGTTTGGAAAAGGAGCGTTTTGCCCAACTTCTGATCTTTCAGAAGCGCACAAAAAAGCCCCTGTCCATCACGACCAGGAGCCTGCCAACAATTGTACCCACAGTAATACGCTGCAAAGCGCCTAAGGATGGGTACCCTCATCTACCGCGGGACTTAACACTGTGATCAGCCGCCAACGATCTCGGACAGGGTGTAAGATCTCTCTTACGAATGTGCCATATGCAGAAGAAAGGCATGATTGTAAAGAGCCTTTAAATCAGTAATATTCCTAAGGGCAGCTTTTAAGGACCTCTGTCTTATGGCCTTACTCCCTCGCTTTCTTATCTTTGTCGTTGCGCTTTTACACATATATTTCATGCTGTTAGAGATGGTGTTTTGGCAACAGCCCTTAGGCCTGAAAACCTTTAGCATGACCCCTGAGGAGGCGGCACTGATGGCCCCCCTTGCGTTTAATCAAGGGCTATATAACGGATTTCTCGCAAGTGGGCTGATATGGGGCCTCTTGTCCAAACGGCTGGATGTGGTGATCTTTTTTCTGCTCTGTGTCAGCATGGCGGGGATTGTCGGGGGCCTTACGGTCAAATTCTCTATTTTCTTTATCCAATCCCTCCCCGCCTTGGGGGCCCTTTTTTCCTTGTGGATCCTCAAACCAAAAGATTGAGCCCAAAGCGCGGATCTGTCAGGAGGGGCCTATGACCAAAACGGCCTCCTCCCCCCCGCCTGCCTCCTCTAAGGTGATTGCCCTTATTGTCGCCGGCGGTCGAGGCAGCCGGGCCCGCACCACCCTGCCAAAACAATATATATCCTTGGGGGGCATCCCCCTCTTACGCCGCACCGTGATGGCCTTTCTTCGGCATCCTAAAATAAACACTGTCCAAGTGGTGATTGGAGATCAAGATCATGACCATTATGAAAAGGCGGTGACAGGCTTAGATGGCCTTTTGCCCCCCGTTATCGGCGGGACGGATCGTCAAGCCTCCGTGAAAGCGGGGCTTGAGAGCCTGATCGATAAGGGCGCGCTCAACGTCCTTATCCACGATGGCGCCCGCCCTTTCGTCAGTGAAGATACCATTAATGACGTTATCACAGCCCTTGATCAAGCGGAGGGGGCGATTGCCGCCCTACCTGTTTCAGACACATTAAAACGCCAGCGCCCCCATGGCGGGATAGAGGCGACCGTTGACCGGGATCATCTTTGGCGGGCCCAAACGCCCCAAGGTTTTCGCTTTGACACCATTTTAAAAGCCCATCGCGACGCAGCGCCGAATACCGCCACCGATGATGCCTCTCTACTAGAGGCCCAAGGGGTTCATGTGGCCCTGGTGGTGGACAAACCGACAAATATAAAAGTTACCTATCCGGAGGATTTTGCCTTGGCCCATCAACTTCTTGGATCAGCTTCCCTCTTTCGCACCGGGCTGGGGTTCGATGTTCACGCCTTTGAGCCGGGAGAAGCCGTTATTTTGGGGGGGATTTCTATTCCCCATACAGCGAAATTAAAGGGCCATTCCGATGCAGATGTGGTCCTTCATGCGCTGACCGACGCGCTTTATGGTGCCATGGGGGCAGGTGATATTGGTCAGCATTTTCCGCCCTCAGATGAAAAGTGGCGCGGGGCCGCTTCTTCAACTTTTCTGCACCACGCCACAGCCCTTTTGCAGACAAAAGGGGGCAGCATTAACAATATAGATATCACCATTATGTGTGAGGCCCCTAAAATCGGCCCCCACCGGGAGGCCATGGTGGCCCATATCGCCACCTTGATTGATCTCTCTCCTGATCAAGTATCTGTGAAAGCAACGACAACGGAGAAGTTAGGGTTTACTGGACGCGAAGAAGGCATTGCCTGCCAAGCTATTGCCACAGTGACCATGGGGGGAGATGAATGACCGACGCGCTGGTGAAAAGGTTGGCCAAAGATGTCATTGACCGGGCCCCTAAGAAAAGCTTCACCTTGAGCGTAGCTGAGTCCTGCACGGGGGGATTGATTTGTGCAGCCCTGACGGACATTCCTGGCGCATCTGCGGTTTTTACCCATGGATTTATTACTTATGCGAATGAAGCAAAGCGAGATATTTTAGGGGTGCCCCAGGAAATGCTGACCACCCACGGCGCCGTGAGCGCGCCCGTCGCCCTTGCTATGGCCAAGGGGGCAAAACAACGATCGCAGACTGACCTATCTGTCTCGGTGACGGGCATTGCGGGGCCCGGCGGGGGCAGCCCGGACAAACCTGTCGGGCTTGTCTATATCGCGGTGGCGGGCCCGAAAGGCGGTACAGTCCACCGACATATATTTCCTAAAGGGGGAAGAGAATATATCCGTCTTCTAACCGTAAGGGCGGCGCTACGGCATCTCTTAAAAATGATGTAACCCTCTTAGCCCACAGGATCTAACCATCCCCATTTGTCTTCTGTGCTGCCGTCGAACAACCCAAAGAATTTATCCTGCAATGCTTTGGTGATGGGTTTTTCATCCCCACCAATTTTAACACCGTCCACGGTACGAATGGGGGTTACTTCCGCTGCGGTGCCGGTGAAGAAAAGCTCGTCTGCGCCGTAAAGCGCCTCCCGCGGCAGGGTTTGTTCTACCACCTCAATCCCCATGTCATTGGCCAGGGTTATAATGGAGTCCCGGGTAATACCATTAAGGATAGAGGACGCCAAAGGCGGCGTGATCATGCGACCATTTTTCACAACGAAGATGTTCTCCCCGCCCCCTTCGGAAACATTACCGTCATAAGACAGCCCGATGCCTTCAGTCAGGCCGCGCTTTTTGGCCTCCATGGTGATGAGGCGCGATGATATATAATTTCCCGCCACCTTTGCCCCTGCAGGAATTGTTCCGGGCGCTGAGCGGCGCCAGCTTGAAACGCCCACATCAACCCCTTGCTCTAAAGCTTCTTTTCCTAAATATCGGCCAAAGGCAAAGGCGGCAACCACCATGTCATTTGGGGCATTGGTGGCCGCAGGGGCAAGCTCCCCATATCCTAAATAGGCATTTATACGGATGTAAGCAGAGGTGAGATTATTCTCTCGCACCACTTGGCGGCAGGCGGCCTGAACCTCCTCAGGGGTGTATTCCATCCCGAAATCATAGATTTTTGCGGAGTAAAATAATCGATCAATATGGGCATCATTCCGAAAAATGAAGGGACCTTTGGTGGTTTCATAAGCCCTTATGCCTTCAAATGCGCAGGTGCCGTAGAGAAGCGCGTGAGTTAACACATGGGTCGTCGCCTCCGCCCAGGGGATCATTTCACCATTTTTCCAAATATATTTCGCTTCATCAATGGGCATTCAGGGTATCCTTTTTGTGTCGCTCTTCATATCACTGCTTCACAAGTCTGCAAGACAAGATCGCTTTGATATAAAACCTTATCAACAGGAGCATAATATGGCTTTTTCGCCGCCTTTAGAGCGACGTTCGATTACGGCGCTGCTCGAAATTATGCAAAATTTGCGAGATCCTGAGGGCGGCTGCCCTTGGGATGTGGCCCAAACCCATGAGAGCATTGCGCATTATACCTTAGAGGAAGCCTATGAGGTGGTGGACGCCATCGAAAATGGCACGCCCATAGACCTTAAAGAGGAGTTAGGCGATCTGCTTTTACAAGTCGTCTTTCACGCCCAGATAGCCAGTGAGGAACACCGTTTTAACTTTAAAGATGTGGTGGAGGCCATTTGCGATAAAATGATACGGCGCCACCCCCATGTGTTTGAAAACGCCGATCCCCGAAATGCAGAGGAACAAACCACGGCTTGGGAGGAGATCAAAGCCGCCGAGCGGGCCAAAAAACAAAAGACAGGCCCCAAAACGGTCCTGAATGATGTGCCCGTCGGCCTCCCCGCCCTCACCCGCGCTGAAAAGCTGGGCAAACGGGCCAGCCGTGTCGGGTTTGATTGGCCAGACACCCAAGGCGTTATGGATAAAATCAAAGAAGAACTGGCAGAGGTGGAAGACGCCATGACTGAAGGTGATCAAGATCACCTCATGGAAGAAGTTGGGGATCTTTTATTGAGTATCGCCAATTTAACCCGGCATTTGAAAATTGATGGCGAAACGGCATTGCGACAGGCCAATATGAAATTCACACAGCGGTTTCAACATGTTGAAAAGCTCGTGGAGGAGAGCGGCAAGGCTTTTCAAGACCACTCTTTAGAGACTTTAGAAAGCTTTTGGCAAACCGCAAAAAACAAAAGCTAACTCAAATTCGAGATGTTTATCTTAAGCTTTATTAGGGTTTTTCCTTAAAACATCGCGTCAAAGGCGACGGGGCCAATGGTCAAAAGGATGATCCGAATGAATATAAAGGGCGTGACGGGCGGCATTGTTGGTATGATGATGCTTGGCGATGTGTCTGCGCAGGCAGGGGACGCAGCGGTAGAATTTAGTATCGGAACCACGGGTATTTCAGCAGGCGCCCAATGGGAGGCCCTAAACCGTGTGGTCTTCCGTGGGGGGTATAATTATCTTACCTTTTCTCTGGAAGATGAAGATTATGACGGTGTGGTCTATGACGCCGAATTAGAATTCAATACTCTTGGCGGGTTTGTGGACTTTCACCCCTACCGAAATGGACTTACCCTCACCGGCGGCTTTTTTCTAGGGGACAAGGTTGTGAATTTAGATGCAACCCCTACGGAAGATGTAGAGATCGGCAGCATCACCTTCAGACCCGAAGATGTGGGCGTGCTAAACGGCACAGCGGAATATGAAAATATCGCCCCTTATCTTGGTATTGGCTGGGACAACACCCCTTACGCCGATGGCAACCTTAGTTTCTTTGCCCGGGCGGGGGTGATGTTCATGGGCTCCCCCGATATTGAACTGAACAGTACGGATGGCCTTCTCTCAGATGAAGTGATTTTTAATGAAGAACTTCAAGAGGAAGAAGAAAATTTGGAAGAAGATTTAAGCGACTACGAGTATTACCCAGTGGTGAATGTGGGCTTGTCTTACAAGTTTTGAAACGAGGCTGGAGCGTCATCCCGGAAATGCTGATAAGCATTGTCCGGGATCCACAAGCTTGGAAAGTTTCTGTTTTATGATCAGACCTTATTATCATCAGTATATGGACCCCGCCCTTCCGCTTCGCTTCAGCCGGGATGACAAGATGCGAAGGGCAATTTATTAAACAGATCAGGGGTATCAAACCCTCTTTTCTTTTAATATACCGGCGTAGTCTGACCAACAGCTTGCATCACTCACCGCCAACATGGGTCTAGGGTTCCTTGGAACAGGGGTGTAGGGTGTCGCGTCCTCTAAAAATCGGGCCGTGCCCCCAGCCTCTTCCACCAGCAGGACCCCCGCCGCATGGTCCCAAGGGCTCATCAAATATTGCATGACAAAGTCAAGCTCCCCTTTGGCTGTGTCTAAATAGGCGTAGGCAGAACAATGACCTTGCCGTGCACCCGCCGCTTTTTCAAAAGCAGCATCCAAATAGATGCGATGGGCTGAGGCCACATATTTCGATGAATAATCTCCATAGGCCTGATCAAAGGGTGTATCTTGCCGCCCCTTCAGGGTTTCACCATCGAGCTGCGCGCCGCCGCCCCTCTCAGCGAAAGCTATAAAATCTTCCATGGGCGGATAAATCCAGCCTGCCACCGTTTCTTGCTGATGGACTAAGGCCACCATAACGGCAAATCTGGCGGACCCTTCGACAAAATTCGCAGTCCCATCAACGGGGTCTACCAGCCAAACAGGCCCCTCCTCCGACAGATAAGAGAGGATAGAAGGGTCCTTCGCTGCCGCCTCCTCCCCCACCACTTTGGAGCCTGGCAAGAGGTCCATGAGCTTCGGCGTCAGCCACTCTTCTGCTTCGCGGTCTGCAATCGTGACAAGATCTGCGGGCCCGGATTTTGTCTCAATATCGCTCTTCTTCAAGGATTGAAAACGAGGGGTAATAAA
>JBCCMT010000021.1:0-14087 GCA_039026195.1 Pseudomonadota bacterium
CGCCCCTGGACACCCGGCCCACCTTCACTTCCCCATTCATAATGATTTCTGTTTGGCCCAGATGACCAGAGGAAATCGCAAACTCAGGATCTGATAAATCCTTGAAATCGATCACCTCTGTTGCATCACGAAGGTCGGACAAAATAGCACCCGCAGCTAACCCTTGAACAATTTGGGACGCCCTTGGCGCCAGCTCAACGGCAATGGCCGTTCCGTGATGGTCAACAATGGCCACGGTGGGGCGACCGTCCAAAGTGGCCGCCAAAACCTCAAAAGGTCGGTCTTCTGCGCCGAGGGCAGAACCACCTGAAACCGCTGCAGCCCCAAGGGTGGCGCCTGCTAGTCGTCTAAACATTTTCTTACCTCCTCGCACTCAAAACTCCCCTGATCGAATGCCCTTCAAGGCGAAATATGATAACAACATTATTTCGAGTAAAAGGATGACCTGTTCTTTTTATAAAATCATGAACGCCCTATTCTTACATCTTTGGCGACGTAAGAAAGAAATAAACACATCCATTACCCGGTAAAAGCCTGCAACGCTCGCGCAGAAATAGCAAGTCTTGAAAACAGTGATTGGCCTCTTTACCCAAAAACCTTTCGCAGGATTTCTGAAGTTCGTTTGGCGGGGTTTTGACGGATGGCGGCTTCTTCTTGGCCAATATAGTAGAACATGCCCTCTAGCCCTTTTTCCACGCCATGATCGATCAAATCAGATTTGGCTTGTGCCCCCAGATCAGGGGCAAAGGGAATATTGCGCGCACGGGCGCTCACTTGATCAAAGGTCTGAATGGCCCCGGCCCGCTGTAGCGCAGTGGTCATCACCGGGCGGAAAAGGCGGGTGAGCTCAGGCGTCGTCCGGCGCTTGAAATAATCCGTGGCAGAGGTCGGGCCCCCCCGAACAATGCCTAACGCATCACTCACACTCATAGAGGTGACCGCATTCACAAAAAGCTGTCTTGCTAAGGGGGCCGCTTGCTCCGCCCCGCGGTTAAGTTGACGTTCTAAATCATCCAGCGCCCCTGACAAACCAAGCCGCGAAAGTGTGCCTTGGGCGTCCGCCAAAAAGCCTGGCAGCGGAATGCGAATAAGATTGTCTAGGAAATATCCGTTGCGGCGCCCCACTTGAGAAATCGCTGCCCCGATCCCGTTTTGTAGGGCTGCGCGAATACCCGCCACCGCATCCGCATTAGAAAGCCCCGCCGCAGAACTCCCCCCCTGCCCCGATGGGGCGAGCACAGCGCCTAAAAGGGCTTCTTGCTCCGCCGCCGTACACGCGGCAAGAGCGATGGGCCCAAGGGCCAGGGTGAGAACATGCCGCCGCGTTAGGGAAGACAGATGTTGTTGATGTTTCGACATGATGACCCCTCGCCCTCATTGAATAAGTTGAGTGAAACGAAGAGTGACAGTTTTATTCGGTAAGGTCTAGGGTGGGTTCATTGCCCAAATGCTTACAACCGATCTTCCCGCTGTTGGCCCGTCCAATAAGACCCACAAGGAATACGGCGATTGTCACAACGATGGGCATATTTTCGGGCAATCTCGGTGACTTCTTCCATGAGCCCCTGGTCCAAGGTGGTGGGGTTTAAGCCCAACGCCAAAAATTGATCATTGGCCACATTGAGTTCATTTTCCGCCGCTTCATTCCGAGGGTTTTTAACCTGATCAATCTCACACCCTGTTTTCTCGGCAATCAATTTCGCTAAGTCCCGCACACGGAGGGTTTCAGTCATTTGGTTGAGGATCATCACCCGATCCCCAGCCGATGGCGGATTGGTGAGGGCTAACTCCACACAGCGCACCGTATCTTGTATATGGATAAAGGCGCGGGTTTGCCCGCCGGTGCCATGGACCGTTAAGGGGTAGCCAATGGCCGCTTGCATTAAAAAGCGATTGAGCACGGTGCCAAAATCACCATCATAATCAAATCGATTGATCAGGGTTTCGTCTTGCCGGGTTTCTTTGGTTTGAGTTCCCCACACAATGCCTTGGTGAAGGTCGGTGATCCGCAAGGCGTCATTTTTCGCATAATAATGGAAAAAGAGGGCATCCTGGGTTTTGGTCATATGATAGATGGACCCAGGGTTGGCGGGGTATAAAATTTCCTGCTCCACCATGCCATTTTCACCGGCATCCACTTGGACCTTCAAGTACCCCTCAGGGATTTGCATCCCCGCAGTGCCATATCCATAAACCCCCATGGTGCCCAGATGCACCACATGAATGTCCCGCCCTGTCTCCACAATGGCGGCCAGCATATTGTGGGTGGCGTTGAGATTGTTATCCACCGTATATCGTTTATGCCAAGCGGTTTTCATGGAATAAGGCGCTGCCCGCTGTTCAGCAAAATGCACCACCGCATCAGGCTCAAAACGGTTGAGCAGGGCCAAAAACCCGTCATATTCTTGGGCGATATCCAAGGTGCTGGTTTCGATATGGGCACCTGATATTTTCTCCCATGCCTCCACCCGATCTGTGAGGGAAGCAATGGGAGTGAGGGATTGCACCTCTAATTCAACGTCGATCTTACGACGAGAGAGGTTATCGACAATGCATATATCATGACCCAGCGCCGACAAATGGAGCGCCGTTGGCCATCCGCAAAACCCATCTCCCCCGAGAACCATGACTTTCATTCAAGCGACCTCTATTCCCTTTTTTTGCCTTTTAAACGCGATTTGGCAAAGGGGGAACCGGCGTCGCGACCAATAATTTTTATAGCAGACAGGGCAATGCCCTTCGAAAGTCAAGACCGGTGAGGGGCGTGTAGAAATAATCTAGATTAATAGGCGTTTTTGGGCATGATCACTGCTGCGATGGTCATGATCAAAATGCGCAAATCAAACCAAAGAGAACAATTTTCGATATAGGCCAAGTCATAGCGGATCCGCGCCTTCATAGTTTCATCATCCGCCGTTTCCCCGCGAAAGCCATTCACCTGCGCCCAGCCCGTGATCCCAGGCTTCACCTTATGACGAAAGGCATAATCTGCGATGATCTGCATGTAATATTCGTCATGGGACAGAGCATGGGGGCGAGGGCCCACTAAGGACATATCGCCCCGCAGCACATTCCAAAGCTGGGGCAATTCATCAAGGCTATACCGTCTTAAGAACCTGCCCACCTTGGTAATCCGCGCGTCATCTTTTTGCGCTTGTTTCACCACACCGTCATTTTCCATCACCCGCATGGTTCGAAATTTCACAATGGGGAAAATCTCCCCCGCAAATCCCTGACGATGTTGAATAAAGAAAACGGGCCCTGGCCCCTCTAGCCGAATGGCCAACACACAAAGGGCCATGATCGGCAGAGCCGCTAAAAATAGGAGGGAGCCTAATATTTTATCCTCAACCAATTTGACCACATTGGCCCAGCCATGGAGGGGGCGGCGATGCATGGTCATCAATGGCATCGAGCCGATGGAGGTAATATTGCTTGGCCCCCGATCTAGCCAAAATTGGTCTGGGCAGAGCGCCACATGGACCGGCAACTCACTTAACCGGCGGATCAACTGGTTCATTTGCGCCTTGTCCACATCCGGCAAGCAAAGGATCACATCATCTAATTGACCTGCTTCTACTAATTTTTGGGCCCGCTCCATCGCCCCTTGGCCAGAAACCGCCATCTCCTCTGCGGTAAAGCGGGTGACAACCTGAAGACCACTCTCCTTCTCCCGGGCCCGCTCGATAAACAAATCTGCGATTTCATCCGTCCCCACCACCGCAATTTTGCGGCATAGGCTTCTGCCCTCTAGGCTGAGTTTTTTGAGGATCCAGGCCATCCCAAAGCGCCCTGCCCCAAGGCCAAAGGTGGCTAAAAAAGCCCATCCTAAAATCCAAGGCCGCGATAAATATTGCGCCATGCCAAAACCGTAAAAGAGAGCAATCAAACTTAAAAGGGTGAGGCCCCACCGCCAGATAACGCCGCGTACCGTCTCCCAAGGGGCCAAGAGCTGGTCAAATCGGAAATAGCCGCCCTGGCGTAAAGCCTCCGCCAAGGCAAGGCCCGCTAGCAGCCCCGTACATAGCAACAAAACGGGGTTACTATTGACCGCAACATTGTTCACAATCAACACATCTTCCGCAAGCGGAAGGGCCGCAAAGGCAGCGCCGGTGACAATCATGATGACCAGGGCCGCTGCCATATCCCCGCACATTTCACGGGAGATGAATGCCCGTCGCCGCGGGGGGGTCATGGCGGCCCGGCGCCCGGTGACGCGAGAAGAAATAGGGTCTTCTTTTTCAGACACCTCAGCGCCTTCCCCTTGCAATATACTCACTTCAATCCCTCGACTTCAACAATGACGCAATAATGCGATGGTATGGACAAGCATGGTGATCCATTTTTGATATTTTTACACATCATATTGAGGTCTGCACATTATTTGAGGTTTCAGCCTTTGCGCCGCCATCCATTAAAGGGGTCTTGACCTAATGAAGATAGATATGCCTTATCTTAAGTTATACATAGATGCCTTTTTAAGCATTTTCTCATGTTAAACAGAATATTACCACAATGCGTAAATAAAAAGGCAGATTTCATGCAAAATTTTTTGGATGTGTTCCAGTCGATTTCTTTGCACGCGGGCAAAGAGATCATGGATATCTATCAAACCGCCTTTGAGGCCCAAGAAAAAGCAGATGGCTCTGCGGTGACCGAGGCTGATGTGGCGGGGGAAAAAATCATCTGCCAGGGGTTACAAGATCATTTCCCCGATATTCCGATTTTAGCGGAGGAAGCGGCTGCGAATGGTCAAATCCCTGAATTGGGGGACCAATTTTTTCTGGTGGACCCCCTTGATGGCACCCGCGAATTTGTAAACCGCACCGGTGAGTTTACGGTCAATATTGCCTTGATTGAAAACGGGCATCCCGTCGCTGGCATTGTTTTGGCGCCAGCCTCTTATAAAGTGTGGTGGGGGGCAAAGGGCGTAGGGGCCTATTGCCAGGAAGTGGCGAAAGACCATCAAAGCGTCATTGGGGAGCCAACCCGGCTATCTACGCGCCCTCGTCCGGAGAAAGATTTAATCGCTGTCGCCAGCCGTAGCCACCGATCCCCTGAAACAGAAGATTTCCTAAACCGTTTAGGGGCGACGGATTTTCGCCCCGCAGGGTCATCTTTAAAATTCTGTTTGGTGGCGGAGGGACATGCTGACGTTTATCCCCGTCTGGGTCGCACCATGGAATGGGACACAGGCGCAGGCCAAGCGGTTTTAGAAGCCGCTGGCGGTCATGTTCATATGTTGGCAGGTTTTGAAGAGGAAGGCCCTCTTCTTTATGGGAAAAAGGAGCGGGGGTATGACAACCCGCACTTTATCGCCTGGGGTGGCTAATTCTCCCTCCCCTGACAAAGAGATCACATCAAAAGCCTCGGATTTGGGCTTTAGCGCTTGTCATTTTACGGATGCTCACCTTCCTGCCGCAAAAGAGAACCGCTTACGCGAAGCGATCGCGCAGGGCCATCACGGCAGTATGGCCTGGATGGAAACCCGCATCGCTGAACGAAGCCACCCCCAAACCCTATGGCCGCAAGCCAAAACGGTGATTATGCTGGGTTTGAATTATGGGCCCGACCATAACCCCCTTGATGCCCTTAACCAGAAAAGCCATGGTCTTCTCTCCGTTTACGCTCAAAATGAAGATTATCATGACGTGGTCAAAAAACGCCTTAAGCAATTAGGGCGCTGGATGTGTGAGCGTTATGGCTGTGACATTAAGGTTTTTGTGGACACCGCCCCTGTGATGGAAAAACCCCTCGCACAGCAAGCGGGACTTGGGTGGCAAGGAAAACACACAAATTTGGTAAGCCGGGAGTATGGGTCTTGGCTTTTTCTCGGCTCTATTTTTACCACGCTAGAGCTACCCGCTCACCCCGCAGAGATTGACCATTGTGGGTCTTGTCAATCTTGCCTTGATATCTGTCCGACGGATGCCTTTCCTGCGCCCTACAAACTCGATGCCCGGCGATGCATCAGCTATCTGACTATTGAGCATAAAGGTCATATTGCAGAGGAATTTCGCAGCCACATGGGCAACCGTATTTACGGCTGTGACGACTGCCTTGCCATTTGCCCTTGGAATAAATTTGCATCCCAGACAGAGGAAATGAAATTTACCCCCCGGGAGGAACTGAAATCCCCCCTTCTCTCTGACTTGGCGCAACTTGATGACCAAGCTTTTCGCACCCTTTTCCGCAAATCCCCCGTGAAGCGTATTGGCCGTGACCGATTTATCCGTAATGTGATGATTGCCATCGGAAATAGTGGCGATAGCGCTCTTCTTCCCATTGTTCGAAAAAATATGAAGGATCCTTCCCCCCTGGTTCGTGCCATGGCCATATGGGCGTGGGGCCAGTTAAAGGGAGATAAGCAAGAGATACACCACCTCTCTCATCACGAAACAGACCCCCATGTGCGCCGTGAATATGAACGCTTAAAGAAGCCATCCCCCAGAAATTGAGCGGTAAACTTAGAGAAAACTCATTTTGAGGGCCCTTAACCTGTAGAATTTTGCAGTATTTTTCCAAGTGAATACTGGTTTTAGGGCTTTTCTACAATTTATACAAAATATCTATTTTTGTATAACTCTACTGTTGATCGTTGTTTAGATAAAAGTCATACTCAATTAACTTTACCGCATCCTCCTTTTTATAAGTGGCCTTTAAACGGGATAAAATCACATGGAACACAAAATAGAACAAAAAATTGTCGCTGTTTTTCGACCCTTTATCCGTAATTTTCTATGTATTTTATCTATACTGAGTATTCTCCTTGCTCCCTCATACGCTCGGGAAATTCCTGCCGGGCAAACGGTGGAAAGCTTAGGCGTAGGGGTGGCGGCTAAAATTCTGTGCTCTGCCATCTTCATCTCAAACAGAAGCGAAGAAGAAGCGTTGGCAAACAGCGTGTGGATGCCTGAATTTATCACGCCGGATCAAGCCAAGAATATAACAGATATTGATATTGACCGGGATGCGCAAAAAGTCACCTTGGAATATAACAATCAATTTAAAAGAACAACCCTATATACAGGCAGCCAGGG
Organism: Pseudomonadota bacterium; assembly: GCA_039026195.1. Lineage (GTDB taxonomy): Bacteria > Pseudomonadota > Alphaproteobacteria > Caulobacterales > Parvularculaceae > Parvularcula. The sequence continues at coordinate 7,041 of JBCCMT010000021.1, forward strand.
CTGCACCATTCTTCCTGATGGGTTTACGGATGTTCAGTTTGACCCCACACCTGTGAAAAGCCGCCTTCCCGCCGCCCATAGGACAGATTGGCCAATGGGCGATAGGGTAAGCACGAGCGCTTGTCAGCTAGCAACGCCGGTCAAAGAGAAATTAGAGCCGTCTTTTTGTGATGAATTACAAGAAGCCGCTGACATTGCCTTTGGTGATCGCGGCACAGCCACCACCTCGCTTCTTGTGGTTCACAAAGGAAATCTCATATTTGAACAGTATAAAGACGGTATCACTAAAGACATGCCTCTTGAAAGCTGGTCCATGGGGAAAAGCCTAACGGCCATGCTGATAGGCCGTCTGGTTCAACTTGGATATATCGACCATATGGACGTGGCGCCCATTGATGAATGGCGAAAAAGCGAGGATGCCCGAAAATATATTCGGATTAGTGATCTTTTACAGATGAGCAGTGGCCTTAAGTTTTCTGGTGGCCGATTTAATCCAGAGGATTACAAAAACGATGACTACCCAGAGCATATGTTGGTCTACACAAGTGCGTTCAACACAACGGATTTGATCCTCTCTGCCCCCTCTGAATTTCTTCCTGGCAAATTAGGTCGGTATCGGAATAGTGACCCCCTTGCCCTCATCCATATTATGAGAACCGTTTTAGCGTCAGATAAGGACTATCTCTCTTTTCCCCAGCATGAGCTTTTTGATAAAATCGGCGCCAGGCATTTCACCCTAGAGACCGATGCTTGGGGGCTTTTCCTATCAAGTGGGTATAATTATGGCACAGGACGGGATTGGGCGCGCCTAGGGCAGCTTATGCTGAACAAAGGCAAATGGGATGGCGATCAACTTATCCCTGAGGATTATGTGGAATTTGTCACAACACCTGCACCAGGCTGGCATGGGAAATACCATCGGTCTGGGTCTTACGGGGGTCAACTCTGGTTAAATAATGGATCATATTTAAAGCAATATACAAGTCTTCCCCCTGATGCGTATTATTTCTCCGGATCTGGAGCAAATAAAGTCATGATCATTCCCTCCCTAGATCTTGTGATCGTTAGAATGGGGCACACCTCTGGCCAAGAAAAAGCATGGATGACCGAAAGTGCTGTTTACGATCAAATTATTCGTGCGATGAAAATTAAATCTCAAAACCATCATTGATATTGGCATTCATGCATATAGACATAAACAAGGAGGTCAAAACAATGACTTTAGAAAAACCCTTCCATATCTATATCCTTATTTTCTTTTTGTTTTTCGTCACCATTGAACAGGCATCGGCACAACGACTGCCGGTTCCTCGGGAATTAGGGCAAGGCGAAGTTGCGGACGCAGGCGAGCTCTTCGGAGATGTTTGGACAGGCTATAAAGTTGAACAACATATGGTGCCCATGAGAGATGGCGTTCGTCTCAACACATTCCTTCTTTATCCAGAAAAAAGGGAAACACCGTTACCGATCATGTATCTCCGCAGCCCCTATGGCTGGCGATGGCAGTCATTTGACGGTACAGTTGTTGGAGATATCAAAAGGGCCGCGGCGGTCCATGAATTAATGGTGCAAGATCAATATATTTTTGTCGCGCAAGACCAGCGGGGGCGGTTTGGATCTGAAGGTGAATATGAGATATTACGTCCCTTTTACTCTCTAACTGACCCAAGTAAGACTGACGATATCACCGATATTCACGATACGATTGATTGGGCCCTTGAAACAGCAAAAGAGCATAATGGCAAAGTTGGCATCAGTGGTACATCTTATCGCGGATGGAATGCGGCTGTTGCCCTTATTCGTCCTCACCCTGCTTTAAAAGCATCTGCCCCCTCTGCGGCCATGGCAGAAGGCTTTTTGGGAGATGATTTTTATCAAAATGGTGCTTTTAATTTGGCCATGACGACCCCTTTTCTCACGCAATCCATTGATGGTTATGAAGCATCACCAACCCTTTCAGACCGGATTAAATCCCATGATGAATATGACTTTTATTTAAAGCATGGGACCATGAACGCCTTGCGGCCTTACTTCCCTGAAAACACGCCCATCACCGACCGAGTGCTCAAAAATGATAGGGAAAATGACTATTGGAAACAGAGAAAATTACCTAATGCCTTTGATATGCCCCTTACGGTACCGATCCTTCATGTTATTAGCGGATATGACTCAGAAGATTTACCAGGCCCCCTTGCCCTGTATCATAAGCTAGAATCTTTAGACAAGGATGAGCTAAATCACATGGTCATGGGGCCATGGAATCATGGGGCATGGCGCTATGAGGGGGCAGATCGGTTTGGTCCTATCTCCTTTGGGATGGATACAGGAAAATATTTTCAAGAAAAAATCTTGATGCCTTTTTTCCGAGCGCACCTTAAAAATGACCCCCAAGAGCAACAACCAGAGGCGCATATATTTGATACAGGCACGAATGAATGGCGTTCCTTTGACGCCTGGCCGCCAGCGTCTTCAAAGCGTCAAAAGCTATATCTTACGCAAAAAAAGACGATTGTGACGAAACGTCCCTCCTCCATGGGCACGCAAAACCTCCAATATGTGAATGATCCGAGCAACCCCGTTCCATATTTTCCTCGCCCAAATTACGATGGGTTCCGTAAAGATTATAAGGTGCAAGACCAACGGTTCGCCATGCATCGCCCAGATGTGCTCACTTTTGAAAGTGATGTCCTTGAAGAAGATATGACCTTTGCGGGCGAGGCCATTGCAAATATCATAGCCTCAACAACGGGCTCTGACACGGATTGGGTTGTGAAGGTGATCGATGCTTACCCAGATGATGCCGCCGAGATGAAAGGGTTTCACCGTCTCGTCTTTAGCGGGATTTTCCGGGCAAAATATCGAACTGGATTAAACGCACCCGAAGCTGTGACAAGCAATAAGGCAGAAACATATAGATTTTCTCTAACGGAACAGCTGCATACAATCAAAAAGGGGCATCGTCTTGTTATACAAGTCCAATCGACTTGGTTTCCCCTCTTCGACCGTAACCCCAATCAGTTTATGCCTGTTCATGAAGCAGAAATAGAAGATTTTGAAGCGGTCACGCAGACCGTTTTCACTTCAAACCAAAAAGCCAGCTATGTGGAAATTAATGTTCTGCAACAAAAATAATAACAGACAGAAAAGAGGATATAGACCTTGGAATGTAAATCTAATTTACGTTCCAAGATCAAAGCTGAATTAAGCCGCCTCTGCCACCACGCGGTTTCGGCCCGTCTCTTTAGCTTCATAAAGGGCATTGTCAGCGCGCTTTAACAGCATTTGCGGGGTATCTTCTTTATTCTCGATATCCACAGAGGCAACCCCGATACTCACGGTGATGGGAACTGTTTGTCCACTGCCGATACTCATGGGCGTTTCGGCAATTTTTGTGCGCACACGCTCTGCAATGATTTGAGCAGATTGATTATCCGTATCTGGCATCACAAAGACAAACTCCTCCCCCCCATAGCGGCAGGGCAGATCAACACCACGAACGGATAAGTTTAGCCGTTGAGAAATCTCACGCAAAACCATGTCCCCAGCGTCATGACCTAAGGTGTCATTCACCTTTTTAAAATGATCCACATCAAGCACCATCAATGACAGCGGATTTTTATGCTCATAGGCCTCTTGAAAAAGCCGCGGCAATTGTGTTGCAAGGTACCGGCGATTATAAAGCCCTGTTAGCGGATCGGTTACCGCCATTTCTAAGCTTTCTTGGACGGAGTCTCGCAAGGTCTCCACATAATGTTTTCGTTTAATCTGAGTTTTGACCCGGGCGGCCATCTCCTGACTATCGATGGGACGCATCAAATAGTCATTCACGCCAATATCCAGTGCCCGCACCAATTTGCGCATGTCTGATTCCCGCGCAATCGCCAACAAGGGAAGGAGGCGGGAGCTTTCAAAGGACCGAATAGCAGAGCATAAACGCAAGGGGTCATAACTCTCTAAGCTGAGGTCCACCATGATCAAATCTGGGGCCCATTCTCGAATATCGTCTAGCGCTTTTCGGGCATCATTCACGATATTAAAGGTGACCTTCCCTGGTAACCCTTCTGCATCGGAGGATAACCCATCAATCAAAAGATCGTCTGAGATCACCAAAATATTGCTTTCGCGTTCCGCAAGGGAGGCATCGCCGGCAGGTGAAACAATCGCGCCCATCTCAGCGCCCTTGGTATGGCGGTGGCGCAATTCATCGGTCATCTGCTTTAGGCGACTAAGGCTGCGTACCCTCGCAAAAAGGGCAATATCTTGAACGGGCTTGGTGAGAAAATCGTCGGCGCCGGCCTTGAGGCCCGCTAATCGATCGGTTTGTTGATCAAGCGCCGTGACCATAACAATGGGAATATGACAGGTGGTGCCATCATCTTTAATGATACGGCATGTTTCAAACCCATCTAGCCCAGGCATCATCACATCGAGCAGGATAATGTCTGGCTGCTGCGCCTTGGCGATATCAATCGCCTCTTGCCCAGAAAGAGCCGTAATGACTTCAAAATACTCAGCCCGAAGTTTCGCTTCCAAAAGCTTCACATTGGGCGCCAAATCATCAACAACAAGAACTCTAGCGGTCATGGATAAACCTTTTACACATCAACCCGAAAATGGGGTCTTCTCTGCTTAGCCGAGATATCTTTTTACTTTGTCAAGAAAAACAGGAACAGAGATGGGTTTTGCCAAATAATCTTCGCATCCCCCCTCTCGAATGCGGGCTTCATCACTTTTCATGGCAAAAGCCGTGACCGCAATCACAGGAATATCAGCGATTTGGGGGTCCGCTTTAATTTCCCGGGTGACATCTAAGCCAGATTTCTCAGGCAGTTGAATATCCATTAAAATCAGGTCTGGATGATGGGCTTTGGCCAAATCAAAGGCATCATTTCCATTATCGGCTTGTAGAATGTTATATCCCTGAACATCGAGCAAATCATGAAATAATTTCATATTCAGCTCATTATCCTCAACAATAAGGACAGTTTTTTGTCCCGCTCGTGATTGGCCAGACTGCATGTTTATTTCTGCTACGACGGCGATCGTCATATCCTCCGGCTGATATCAGCCCTAAATTTACGCTTTAATATGCTCTTCACTAAACCTATCATCTAGGTCACGCTCGCTTTACGTTAATCGTGGATTGACCAATAAGTGTTTAACAATGGCAAATTCTTTGGATTCTTTTACGCCTTTCCCCGAAAAAGCCCTCTGCCGGGATTGTACTTCCATTGTTGATATAGGCCGCAAATGTTCTGTTTGCCACTCGCGGCGGCTTCTTTCTCATCCAGAGGTTGAATCCCTGTCGATTGCTCATGTAGATTGTGATGCTTTTTTCGCCGCCGTTGAAAAACGCGACGCTCCCCATTTGGCAGACAAACCCGTTATTGTGGGCGGGGGGCGCCGCGGGGTGGTCTCCACCTGTTGTTACATCGCTCGCAGTTACGGCATCCGCTCAGCCATGCCTATGTTCAAGGCCTTAAAGCTCTGCCCCCATGCGGTGGTGGTAAAATCACGGTTTGATAAATATGGGGAAGCGGCTCACCTTATCCGGGAAGAGATGCGAAAGCTCACCCCCTTGGTGCAACCGCTTTCCATTGACGAAGCTTTTTTGGATCTTTCGGGCACCATGCGCCTCCACGGTGCTGCGCCGGCGTCTGTGCTAGCAAAATTCGCCCTCACCATAGAGGAAAAGGTGGGGATCACCGTTTCTATTGGGCTGAGCCATAATAAATTGCTCGCCAAAATCGCCTCGGACCTCGACAAGCCACGGGGCTTTGCCATTATTGGGAAGGCGGAAACCCTCTCCTTTCTGGCCCCTCACCCCCCAAGCTTTTTATTTGGGGTGGGCGCACGATTTGATGAAAAACTAAAAAGGGATGGGTATCAAACCTTAGGGGACCTTCAGCAGGCTGAGCTTCGAACCCTGGTTGATCAATATGGGGAACATGGGTTTCGGCTCTATTATTTATCTCGCGGGGAAGATCACCGACCTGTGAAAACGGAGCGTGAAACCAAAAGTGTGTCAGGCGAAACCACGTTTAAAACGGATATTCGCCAGAGAGCCGACTTAGAAGACAAACTTTATGCGATGGCGCAAAAGGTGGCGAAGCGATCAAAAGAAAAAGAGCTAGCGGGCAGAGTGGTCACCTTAAAATTGAAAACAGCGCAGTTCAAAAGCTTCACCCGGCGTCGCACCCTAGAACATTATACAAATCTGTCTTCTGTCATTTTTGAGACAGCGCAACATCTGTTGAAAGAAGAATTTCAAGGTGACCTCTCCCCTGTCGCCTATCGTCTTATTGGCGTTGGGATTTCAGATCTGATGCCTGCGACGATTATGGGGGCTGATTTTCTTTTCCCAGAGCGGCATCATCGTCTTACAGAAAAAGAAAACGCCCTATCGAAATTAAAAGCGAAATATGGGGATGACGCCATCGGTACAATGCGCGATATACGGAATCGACATTAATCATAATCCTATGGGAGTTCGTTCGGATGAGCACTATTGAAAGCCGCCTCGCTGATATTGGTTTAACCTTACCTGAGGCCGCCGCCCCTGTGGCGTCTTATGTTTCTTATACCATTGCAGGTGGATTGGTTTATGTGTCAGGCCAACTTCCCTTTAAGGATGGCGGGGTGGTGACAGGACTTTTAGGGGAAAACATGGATGTTGAGGCGGGGAATGCAGCAGCGCAAATTTGCGCTTTGGGCCTTTTGGCGCAAGTCAAGGCGGCATGTGAGGGGGACCTTGACCAAGTTGACCGCTGTATCAAGCTTGGTGGTTTTGTCGCCTCCACCCCTCAGTTTAAAGATCACCCAAAGGTGGTTAATGGCGCCTCTGATCTCATGATCACCGCTTTGGGGGATGCGGGACGTCACGCCCGTGCTGCCGTGGGGGTCTCAAGCCTGCCCCTCGGTGCAGCGGTTGAGGTTGATGGCATTTTCTCTTTGAAGTAAAATTTTATGCTAGAGCGTCGCGCCAAAAGTGAGAATCGGTTTTGGCCTTTCGCGACGCGACCACTAAAGACTCTAGAGCAAACTGCC
>JBCCMT010000022.1:0-14013 GCA_039026195.1 Pseudomonadota bacterium
CTTCTATTTACCCAGCAATCAGCAAGACAAGCAGAGCGTAGACCGCCATCCCCACTAAGATAAGGGCGGGGTAATAGCCAAGCTTCAAGCTCGACCGGGTGAGTGTAGCCGCTTGGGACATCAGCTCAGGCCATGTGTAGGATACAAAGTCACCTTGGCTCATGACAGAGACCAATTTGCCATCGCTATCCACCACCGGTAATCGCCGAAAGCGTTCATTGGACATGATGCGCAGCCAATCAATCAGCTCATCATCTTCGCGAGCCACCCTAATTTCTTTGGTCATAATGTCAGCAAGGGTCGTGGTTTTAGGATCCCGATCTTGGGCCACAAGCCGGCGAAAAATATCTCTCTCCGTCACCATTCCAGCGACGGTTCGGTCGGGGTTCAACACAACAATAGAGCCGAAGTTTTTCTCATCCATATGTTTGGCTGCAGAATAAACATCTTGATCCGCCGTGCCGGTTAAAGGATCTGGTTTTGAGATAAATTCCCGACGTTCTTTGATCTTCATTTTTGTTGTCCTCCGATCCGTAACCTTATGGCGAGTGATGGCTATTTCAGTGTGCCAAATTTGTGCACTATTGAAATAAGCCGCTAGATCCCCCAGACAATGTTCAATCCAAAATTGGATGACGAAATTGTCATATTCATAAATGACATTGTGTCGCAGGGGGAGCCTTTGGGAGACGCCTTATCGAGGTCAGGGACGGGCTTCGGCTTGAGAAGTCTTAGTTACCCGCCGTTAACGAAGGGGCGGCCCGTCTTGATAGGCATTCCAGATCTCTCGGCGCCATTGGCGGGGGGGACGGCTTGCCCGCACCTCAAAAACAATCACATCCCTGATGGTTTCCCCTTGGTCGCGGGTGGCGGTAATGTCCGCTTTATAAACCCCCTCTTTTAAGTCGGTTGGCAATTCAAAGGTCCAAAGATGCATATTTCTGTCCGCCACAGAGCCCTGGGGCTGCGGGGCGGCAGGAGGCGCTGAGGTAAAACGGCCCTGTTTATACCCTTGGGTTTCATCATTACCCGAACGGCTTTGAATAGCCCCGCGGGAAACCGTCAGTTGACGTTGAAGGGCAAAGGGATCCGACCATTCAGGTCCGATTTTTAAGGCTTCTCCCTGCGCCTCTTGGGTGCGGGTCATCGCCCTTTCAGGGCCATCATTTAGGGAGACCGTGACCTTCGTCGTTGAATCCCCCATCCACACATTCGCTGTGAGCCAGCTGCGGTTGCGCACATCATCAGGGGTCAGGATTTTCACATCCGGCAAATCCAGCACACTGAAGGGCGGGATGGGGTCGCGGGTTTTCCGATTTTCCCTCTGCCAGTCAAAAATAGCTGTGGCCCATTCTCGAAAGGGGGGCGTGTTGATGGAGAGCCACATCCCCTCCGTTTCAGGTAAACCCGTCCCGCGATAATCGAGGGTGTAGTCAGTGCCCTGCACCTTCATCTCCACCCACCCCCGCGGGGCGCCTTGACGCTGAAGGCTCATGGGCACACCGTGGATATCAAAATCCCCGTTCCACCAGCCGCCGGAGACAGCGCCAGTGACCAAATGACGGAAAGGCAGGCTGGTCACCCCCACCTGTTCTTCCCAGCCGTCAAAAACATCTCCCGGCGCTAAATTTTCAATCGTATGGGTATGACCGGATAGAGAAAGGGCCCGGCGCGCCCCAATCATCTCATATAAATCAAGCACATTGTCCGTCTGATGAGGTGCAGCAGCTTGGTCCACAAAAGAGACAAAGGGAATATGATGCGCAAAGATAAGAAGCCGGTCTTCAGCTGTCACCGCAAGAAGATTTCGCACGAAGGTCATTTGGTCGTCGGTAAGCCTACCATTATAGCGCTTACGATTAGCCGTCACACAGAATTCTCTAGACCCTGCGCTATTGTCCTCTGCCGTACAAGGATAGACAACATTATCAAGCACAATGAAAGTAACCTTGCCCATTTCAAAGGCATAATATTCTGGGCCCCATAAACGCCGCCAACTATCGGCGCTATCCTTATCATCGTCAGCATCAAAGTCGTAATCATGATTACCATGGACCCACCATTGGGGGGCCTGAACGGTGCCCATCACTTCCGCCAATCGCGGAATAAGACCAAGATCGTCGCCCACCACATCCCCTAAGGGGAGGAGGCAATCTATGTTTTGATCCCGGTCAAGAAGATCATCCACCAAAGAATCTCGCAAGTGGCTGATTTCCTCATTGGTATAGACCTGGGTGTCTCCCAACACAGCGCAGCTAAAGTCTTCGCCCACCGGAGACGGGATCAAGGGAAAATGAAGGGCACTAGGCAAGGGACCTGTGGCGGGTAGTCCGCCAAAGCGTAATATTTTCGGTGAGCCATCGGGTTTATGTTGATAGGCAAATTGCGGAATACCATTTTGATCCGTGGGCACCTGCCAACCTTCAGGTTGGACTACAAAGACCGACATGTCAGCCCGGGCGGCAAGCTCATAAGCGCCCGTTTTATCCGTAAGAACCACATCCCGACCATTTGAAACGGCGACCCCTTCGATCCCCGGCTCATCTGATCCCCATACCCCATTCTGATCCCTATCGTGGAAGACCCTACCTTGCACGGTGGCAAGAGGAGGTCCTTCTGGGGTCCGCACATCTAGGGTGGCAATATAAGGAGCCGTATCAGCGGCAATAGCCTCGGGCGTCAGACCTGTGTTCGCACAGGACGATAGGCCAAGTAGGCTGAGGGGGAATAGGTAGATAGAGCGCATCGCGGATAAGTGTGTGCGGTTATCCGCAAAAGATGCGCGACAAAAAAAGAACTTAGAGCAATTGAGCGATTCCAAAGGAACGCGCAATGCTCTAAGGTGGAAAAATCTCATGGGAAAACCTCCGAGCTTTTCGACTCTGTAGCGGTGAAATGTTACAGTGATGCGACTGACTTTGGACAAGCCTTACAACAAACCGCCCGCTTACTTCAGCAAACGATCCCGCGCCTCATTCACTTTTGAAGCAAGATAGTCAGAGCCACCACGATCAGGATGAGCTTTCGCAATCATGCGTTTATGAGCTTTCAACACCGCCTGTCGGTCGGCAGTTTGCTCAAGACCCAAAACGGCAAACGCCTCTTCTTTGGTCATATTTTTATGGGGCGCTGGCGAAGGATGGCGGCGGCGACCTGCGGGGCCGTCTTCTTCCAAATCTTGAAATCCCCCCTCCCCTAAATAGCGTTGCTTTAACCAGCCAATGGCAAAAAGCGCGCCCCCGATCACCAAAGATAAAAGGCCGATGGGCGCCAATTTCAGGGTGAACAAAGCCCCGGCAATGCTGGTGAAAAAGATGCCTTGGGCCAAGCGACGGTCGGCCATGGAACGGTTCCCGCCGGGTAGCATAAAAAGCCCAGCGCCAAGGGCAAAGAGAAGACAGAGCCAGATCATGACCTCTCCCTTAAAGGAGTGGCGGTTAAAAGGGAAATGCCCTTTTTGGGACCACCGTCCTTAGGGTTTGACTTTAAAAGTTACGCCGCCACTTTCTTTTGCATCAAGTTGATATTCTCGGACTTTTCTACCAGCGGCGGTAGCTTCAGGTGGGCTAAAAATCCTCTGACCTCTGAGCGGGCGGCAAGATGGCTCATGGAGCCGAATTTTCGGGGGGAGCCTTTGGAGCCTAAGTCAAGCAAGGTCATGCCGTTCACGAACAGCTCACGATAAATCACCCGCTCCCCAAATCCGCGGGCATGGCGGAATTGGACACGGGCGGCCAAGTCATCAAGCTTTTCCCCCATGGCCACTTTATTACGTGCATTGGTGGATTGCACCCGGTTCCGCATGACCACCCAATCAATACCGCCCTTCACCCCCATGGCCGCCCGTTGTTGGCGTGCTGACCACACAAGCTCTGCATACACACTTGGGCCTTGGATCTCACCCGTCCCAGGGTCCACTTTTGCCAGTAAGTCAAAGTCCACAAAACTATCATTCAGGGGGGTGACAATTGTGTCGGCGTGCATATGGGCAAGACGGGAAAGATGCGTGTCGGCCCCGGGGCTATCAATGACGAGAAAATCACAGTCTTGGAAATCCATCAAAGTGGTTGAGAATTCCTCTGCCTCTAACTTTCGGGCCGTATACCGACTGTCATGGTTCGACCCTTCGACGGGCAAAAATTTTGGCATGGGAAGGTCTTGGGGGGAAAGATCTTGGGCTACCCCCCATTTCGCGCGATTTTCCAAATACCGCCAAAAGCTTTTTTGCCGTAGGTCAAGGTCAATGGCGCCAACAGAAAAGCCAGAGCGCAATAGCGCGACGGTCAAATGCATGGCCACGGTGGTTTTGCCCGACCCACCTTTTTCGTTGCCGACCACAATCACATAAGTGCTTGAGGGGGTTTCATCCGCAAGGGGCGTTTGTTGTGTTTTATGATCCATCATCATGAAATTGGCTGCCCTTCATAGCGCATCACCGCGCAATATTCATTTCGAGATTTGAGCGCATCACACATGGCCCGCGCATCGGTTTTCGTGGGAAAGGGTCCCACCAACAAGCGAATAAACTCGCCCTTGCCGGGCACGGTCACATCACTCCCCACAGCGCCAAGACCTTTCAAAATATCCTGATGGCGGGTTTGGTAGATCTTCCACCCGTTCGAGGCGTCTGATTGACGATGATACGAGGCCAGATGCATCGCATACTGCCCATCCCTTTGGGTCATGGATTTCACTTTGGCCACGGCTTGTTCCTTCGCCGCCTTAGGCATCACGGAAATCGTCTCCCCAATGAAACCATCATCGGCGGGTGAGGCCGCTTTTGTGGACCGAGCCTGCGGTTGATTTTGCTCCAGCTCTTCACCCTCCTCTTCAGGGGGCTGAGGGATGGCTGAAGCGGCAGCCGCGGCCACCACCGCTGGCGTTTTCATGGCAACGGGAACGGCTTTAACAGGCGCAGGACCAGTGGAGGGTTGCGCCCGCGGCTCTCTGTTATCCGTCACGATCACAGGGTCGAGGGAAGAAAAGTCAGCTTGGGGCGTATAGGTAGCCCTCTGGATTTGTGGGGCCTTGGGCACCACAGGGGTCGGCCGATTAGGGGAAGAGGCAGCGGCGGGTTTGCCTTGGAGATTGGCCAATTCTTTGGCCAGTTCTGCTAACTCTTTTTGCTTTTTCGCGCGGCGTTCCGCCTCCTCTTGTGAGAATTCTAGAGCCATGGGCGCATTATTTTCGGTAGAGGATGGCCCATCAGCTGACGGGAAGGCTTGGGAGCGATAGGCGGGTTTACGGTCACCCTCTGGGTTCTCATCGCTGCCCTGCACAAGGGCGATGTTTGTCAGTGTCGCGCCCATCCGATTATCTGTGGAGGGGGATGTGGGCGCAGTGGCGGCAAGAGCTTGGTCGGGGGACCATTCTGGGGCATCATAGGCTGCCCGGCGCAACGCTGGGGGCAATACATCCACCTTTGGGGTCACTTCTGTGATATGAGCGTTGTCTTCTATGTCTCCCTCCCCATTTTCCGGAAGCGAGGCGCACGCCATCAATGCGGTGCAGAGGGGTAATGCAAGTCCAACCTTGCGGATCGTATATGTCTGTCCCATAGATTTGAATCGTTAACTTTTTTGGTTACTGAAACGTTTACAACTTCAATGAGAACGCGAAATTCCATGATAAATCGGCAAAATTGCCCCATAATCCTCAAAGATATTACTAGCCTTGACTTGAGTCTCGCCCCATGGCGAGAGGACAAAGAGAAAATTGCCCTTGTCCCCACCATGGGATCCTTACATGAAGGACATCTTTCCTTGATAAGATTGGCAAAAGAGCACGCTCACCATGTGGTGGTGAGTATTTTTGTGAACCCGCGTCAATTTGGTCCGTCTGAAGATTTTGCCACCTACCCCCGGGATGAGCAGGCTGACATCGAGAAAGTTGCTCAGGCTGGCGGGGATGTGGCCTATATACCAGAGGTTGAGGTGATGTACCCCCCCGGGTATCAAACCAATATCTCCCTCCCCCATTCAAGTCAGTGTTTAGATGGCCTCTCTCGCCCCGGCTTTTTCGACGGCATCGCCACGGTGGTGGCCAAACTGTTGCTGCAAGTTCGGCCCGACATCGCCGTTTTTGGAGAGAAAGATTTTCAACAGCTCCTCATCATTCGCCAGATGGTGCGGGACCTTCACCTCCCCGTCGATATCGTGGGCGCGCCTATTGTGCGGGAAGAGGATGGCTTCGCCATGTCGAGCCGGAACCAATATTTATCTGCCGAGGAACGGGCGATCGCCGGGCAGCTGAACCAGGTGATGCGCCAATCTTTAGTGGCCCTTCAAAAGGGCACAGCTATCAAAACGGTGCTGCAGACAGGAAAAGAAGCCCTTAAAAAAGCGGGCCTAACAAATATTGATTATTTTGAGCTGCGGTCCGTCCCTGATTTAAGGCCCCTGACAACGGGAAAGCTCCCCCCAGAAGCGGCTGAGACCGCAAGACTATTTGCTGCGGTGATGCTTGGGAAAACACGTTTGATTGATAATATGAAGGTGGCCTGATTTTGTTTAGCCAGAAACTATTTCTTTCTGTCGGGAGGGCTTATAGATCTTAGGCGGATGTACGAGTGTCACTAATCCCCATGAGATGAGCATGAGCAAAAACCATGAACCCATCTTTTGGAAAGAGACTATTTTCCACCCTGACTGTTGATCAGGGTAAAGCCAAATCTGGCTTAGGGTGCTAATATTTTCCGCCCCCCAAATGAATAAAGACACAAGGAAAAAGCCGAGTAGCAATGGCATATGATGCTGCCACCGCCAAACACGATAATGTACTTGTGTACGCCCGAACAACAACGCTGTAGCCAAGAACAGAACCCAGCGGATGTCCGGCCCAAAATGATGGGTGAAGAAATTCACATAAATCAGGACAGCGAGAACCATGGTCCACAAACGCGGCGGGTAATGAGTGAAGGAGAAATCAAACACCCGGCTGACCCGCGCAAAGTAAGAACCAACACAGGCATACATAAACCCTGAAAAAAGTGGCACATTGCCGATTTGAAAGAGACTGTCTTCGGGATAGAACCAAGAACCCATGTGGACCTTAAAAATCTCCATGGTCGTGCCTACCGCATGAAAAAGACAAATCACGATGGCCTCCTGCGGTCTTTCTAACCCTGTCACCAGAAAAATACCTTGCAAAGATAGGGCATAGAGCAAGAGGAAATCATACCGCGTCAAGGGCGAGGCCTCAGGCCAAACCCAATGAGTAATCAAAATGGCAATCAGCATAAAACCACCAAACAAGCAGGCCCAGGCTTGCTTGATACCAAAGACGAGAAATTCGATCCCTGCCTCCACCGCCCATTGCGGCAGCCAATGTAAAAGCTTACGCTCCAGTGGCGGCAAAAGCTGATTAAGGACAGCGTCTACACGGCTATCTGTTTTCATTCCCGCCTCTACAAATATCGAAATGTCATGTTTTTTTCCTATGTATAAAGGATAGTGTGGTGACATATCGCTTTATGCATCAAAATTTACGTCATTGTGATGGCAAAAATGGGCGTGTATATGACGGATGACGAGAGAGAGGTTTGAAAACAATGATGACTTTTCGGCAAGGGCATTCAAAGACAGGGGCGAGGGTCTATTTAAGCCTAATGGTCGCTGGTCTTCTATGGGGCCTTCTCAGCCTATTTGCCCAAACCATCGCTCAAGACACATCCAACCGCGGTACCATCCTCACCTTGTCAGGGCCTGTCACCCCGCCCATTGCGGAATATCTTGAGCGGGAGATCAGCGCCGCCTCACAGCGGGGAGAGGAATTGGTCATTTTAGAAATCGATACCCCCGGGGGCCTACTCGATTCGATGAAGACCATTATCAAGGCTATTTTGGCGAGTGAGACACCGGTGGTGACCTTCGTCTCCCCCCAAGGGGCGCAATCGGCGAGTGCGGGCCTTTACATTATGTATGCGGCCCATGTGTCCGCCATGGCCCCCTACACCAACACCGGGTCAGCCACCCCCATTCAAATGGGTGAAAGCCCCGGGCGAGAGCCTAGCTCCCCCTTTGATTTAGAAGACACGCCAAATGAAGAGCCTGCGCCCTCAAGCGAGGGCACAGAAGAGGCAAGCGGAGAGAATACGTCTGAAGCAACACAAGAAGCCGCACCAGCTGAACCAGCGGACATTTCAAATGAGGCGTCCATGCGCGGAAAGATCATTGAAGATAGCGTCGCTTATATTCGCGGGTTGGCAGAAGAACGGGGCCGGAATGCCGATTGGGCGGAAAAAGCGGTCCGCCCCCCCTCGGCAAGCATCACGTCTCGCGAGGCCTTAGAGCTGAATGTGATTGAGATCGTGGCCGATGACCTTGATGATCTGATGGGTCAACTGGATGGCCGTGTGGTCACAACCCCGTCAGGGGAGAAAACCCTGTCCACTGAAAATCTAAGCCTGACCCGGGTGGAGCCTAATCTTTTTGAAACCATCTTAAGTTTCATCGCCAACCCGAATGTGGCGGCTATTCTTTTTACCCTAGGCACCACAGGGTTGATTGTGGAGCTTTGGAACCCTGGCTCTATTTTCCCCGGCTTTATGGGCGCCTTGAGCTTGATTTTAGCCCTCTATTCTTTCTCCGTCTTGCCCTTTAACACCCTTGCCCTCGCCATCATCGGTTTAGGGATCATCCTGATTATATTGGAGGCCTTTAGCCCCTCTTTCGGGTTAATCGGGGTTACGGGGCTGGCCCTGTTCGGGGTGGGCCTTTATTTTCTTTACCCCGATGATTTCCGCGTGGCGACGGGGCTAATTATTGGAATTGTTGCTGCCGTCGGGGTGTTTCTGTTCACCATTCTGATCGCGCTGGTCCGTTCACGCAGTCATGGCCCCCTGATCGGTCAAGAGGCCATTCGCAAACGTCTAGGCCGAGTGGATGATTGGGATATGCAAAAAGGGGAAGGCTATGTGATTGTGGATGGTGAACGCTGGCACGCCCGGTCAAAAGAACCCCTAAAGGCAGGGGACCGCATCAAAGTCCAAGATATGGATGGTATCATCCTCATCGTTCGAAAAGCGCAAGGGTCGCAGACCGGTGTTTCCCGCCTGATGCCCCTTCGAAATAACCGCTCAGCCTAAAGAAAGCTCCGCTTATGAATCTCGATATTCTCACCCTACTGGTCCCGCTTCTCGCCATCGCCTTTGTGGTGGTCAGTTCCATTTTCAAAATTTTGAAAGAATATGAGCGCGGGGTGGTCTTTACCCTTGGTCGGGTGGGCAAAAGGGCCGCTGGGCCAGGGATCGTGATATTGATCCCCGTACTTCAGCAGCTTCGTAAAGTTGATATGCGCACCTTGGTTCATGATGTGCCAAGCCAAGATGTGATCTCTCGCGATAACGTGTCGGTGAAGGTCAACGCCGTCATTTACTACCGCGTAATTGACGCCGTCCGGGCGGTGATCCAGGTGGAGAATTATCAGCAAGCGACCAGTCAGCTGGCCCAGACCACATTACGTTCTGTTTTAGGGAAGCATGAACTTGATGAAATGCTGCAAGAGCGGGATAAGCTGAACAAGGACATTCAGCAAATTCTTGATGAACAGACAGAGGCATGGGGCATCAAGGTGGCGAATGTTGAAATCAAACACGTAGATGTCGACGGCTCCATGATCCGCGCCATTGCCCGCCAAGCCGAAGCCGAGCGGGAACGTCGCGCGAAGGTGATTTTAGCCGAAGGCGAACAACAAGCAGCCGCAAAATTGGCCGAGGCGGCCGAAGTCCTCTCCCACGAACAAGGGGCCATGCAGTTGCGCTATTTAAATACATTACAAGAAATTGCGTCGGATCGGACCAATACAATCGTATTTCCCTTCGGTGCTGATGAAATCACGAAAATCATTGGGCGATAGAAATCGAAAGAATTGGCTATAGAAACAGCCCTATAGTCAAGACCTTTTCCTCAGACCCTAAAAAGTGTACTGAAGGAAATCATCTTATATTGTCTTTCACTTATAATAAAACCTCTCTTACCCTCTTATGACGAAAAACGCTCATTTCATTGGCCTCTGCGGGGCAGGTATGTCGGCGGTGGCGCGGTTGATGCAGCAACAGGGCGATCATGTTACGGGGTCTGATGCTGGCTTTTACCCGCCGATTAGCGACTATATCACAAAGTTAGGGCTGACCTGCGAGGTGGGCTATGCGCCATCCAATATTCCTCAAAATATCGATGTAATCGTGATCGGCAAACATGCCAAACTAACACCGGAAGAAAATGAGGAGGTCGCAGCTGCATTTACGCATTATAGGGATAAAATTCGATCTTTTCCTGAAATTCTTTCCGCCCTCACCACCTCGCGTAACCGTGTGGTGATTGCTGGCTCTTACGGGAAATCTAGCCTGACCAGTTTGGTAACGTGGTGCCTTGAACAGGCCGGTAAAAACCCGGGATGGTTCATTGGCGCAGTGCCCAAAAATCTGGAATACTCTTCTTCCCTTGGCGGGGATGGCCCGTTTGTGTTCGAAGGCGACGAATATCCTAGCGCCAATTGGGATGACCGCGCAAAATTCCTTCACTATCATCCCTCTACGGTTATTTTGACTTCTGCTACCCACGATCATATCAATATCTACCCCACTTTAGATGATTTCCATGCGCCTTTCCATGCGCTTTTGACCCAAACTGCCCAGACCAAAGGGACGCTGATTGCGTGCACAGACGAACCCTATGCAGCGAAGTTTTTCGAAACCTATGACGGTGAAAAAATAAGCTATGGCATAGCATCGCCAGCGGACTATAGGGCCACGGACATCACCCTGGGGCACCCCACCCGTTTTACCCTTCAGGCAAAGGGGAAGCTCTATCCTGGTTTTACCACCAGCCAGCTTGGTCAGCATAATGTTGAAAATATTTGTGGGGCGGCGGCCTATCTTTTGGGTCAAAATCTTCTGACCCTAGAAGAGTTTCAAAAGGGTGTTGCCACATTTGAGGGCTTAACCCGTCGCCTTGATCGAAAAGCGCCGAAAAGTGAGCTTCTCATATTTGAAGGCTTTGGCTCATCTTATGAAAAAGCCCGGGCGGCGATGAAAGCGATCCTCGCGCATTTTCCAGAGCGCCGTTTGGTGGTGATGTTTGAACCCCATACCTTTACCTGGCGAAACAAAGACGCCTTAGACCAATATGAGACAGCCTTTGAAGGGGCGGAAAAATTATGGATATTTGAACCACCGGTGCATGGAAAAGGCAGCCACAATCAAGCCAGCCTAGACGAAATTTATGCCAAAATCCGTCAGCACCATGAGGGGGTTCACACCTTTACCGCTGAGGATTATCAGGATGTCTTATCCCAATCTGACCCCCAGCGGGACGTTTTGTTGATCCTCTCCTCTGGTAGTTTTGGGGGCACCCTTCAACCCCTATTGGACGAAGCCGAAAAACAGTTTTCCCGTTAAAAATGCGCCCTCCCCATTCCTTTTCCCCGCCCTTGCAAGGCAGAGGGTAGAGCGTTAACCTCTGTCCTTGGGGGCTTTGTGAAGAACGAAAAAAGTAATATCGGGGCCTATGATGCGGATCACAAATATTATAATGGCTGTCCTCTTTGGGATACTTGGAACGGCGGTTGCTCAACCCGTTGACCCTGTTTCAAGGCCCACGGACTTGGTCGAAAGTCTTTCTTTTGAAGATATTGGCCCCGTCCTCACAGAGGCGGGCATTCCCAATCAAGTTCAGGTGGTGAACGGCCAACAGGTGATGCTAGCGGAAATTCAAGGCACAAAAGTGCAATTCCGACGCCGCGCTTGCGTGAGGGAAGATAAATGCGCCGGGCTTTGGATGTTCGCTTATATTAATGATACGAGCACGCCGGAGGTTCTGCATGAGTTTAACAAAAGTTCAAAACCCGCCCGGGCCATGTTATTTGATAATGCTGTGGTGCTTGACCGGTATTTGATCGCTGATTACGGAACGGCAAGGGGCTCCCTCATTATCAATGTGCGGGTTTTTGCCCAAATGGTTCGCCAATGGTTTACTTTTTCACAACAAAATGGGCCTGTCCAAGTTTCATTTCAACCATTGATGCAAACGCGTCCTTTGACGGAAATTGGGTTTACCCATGATGAACAAGAGCTTCTTGAGTTGATGAGTGTCAATCGCACACGAATGAATTTCAACCCTAACCCAAGCACAAATGCAGTCACGGGTCAGCGATAAACCTTTTATAAAATGACGGTTACGGTTGTATCTTAAATATGAGGATTTGCTCATCAGGTTGATGCGCTGAAACTGTGTCTCCTTGGGCCTGGCACAAAAGATAGGCCAAATAGGCCGGTGTTTCTTTTGCTTGCAGATTTTGCACATCGCCAGCCACAGCTTGACGCACTTCATCACTAAATTTTACCTTTGGCCCAGTGGCGGTGACGGTGTACCCCTCTCCCTCCTTGGCAATCACCACTTGGCTACCGGCGCGGGGGGCCGTCCGTTCCGCGATGATCAGCAAACATAGTAAAGCTCTTGCCCTTGGCTTGGCCATAGCACTTTCTGTCAGCTTCCACACCAATTCTGCTTTTGAATGAACAAAGAAGTCTGTGGCAAGGGGCTTTGCCTCCCCCATATCAAGGTCGCCTTCCCACCCGCCGCTAGAGCCATAGGCAAGCCGCGCCAGGGTGAGAATAGCGATGGTTTTGTGGGTGCTTTCTTTGATCAAGGCCATGGCATGGGCTTGCATTTCAGGGTCGTCCCCCTCCCCCAAAACATCTAACCCCGTACTTAATGCGCCCACAGGGTTCACCAGATCATGGCATAACCGTGAAGCGAGCAAAGAGGAGATGTGAACGATATTTTGAGCGTCAGACATAAAGCATCCTTTTTCGGTAAAGGGAGAAGGGATAGCTATGAGACTGACATGGTTACTGTTTCGTTGCCAAGCCGAATTTAGCGGAGGAGAAAGGGTAAGACTTGCGTTTTTTGCACCAGCCCAAGTCTCTGCGCACACCTATTCCGTGAGAGACACCACCGTCAACGGCCGCAAGCGCAGTGAATTGATATAGTCTTTGCGGGTGGTGAAGCTTGGGAACAGCTCCTCTGGCAATGTCCGCCCATAGGCGACCTCCAAGGTCATGGGGTTTTTCACCTTGCCATTCTTTGAGACCTCATAATGCAAATGGGGGCCTGTGGATCGCCCGGTGGACCCCACATAACCAATAATATCCCCTTGTCTGACCTTACTCCCCTTTTTAAGGCCCTTTTTAAAGCCGTGAAGGTGGGCATAGGACGTTACATAGCCTTGGGCATGTTGAATTTGGACGAAATTGCCATAGGTCCCTGCGGGCCCAATACGCAAGATTGTTCCGTCCCCAGCCGCCATAATCGGGGTGCCGATGGAGGCACCAAAATCAACGCCCTTATGATGCTTTGAATATCCTAAGA
Organism: Pseudomonadota bacterium; assembly: GCA_039026195.1. Lineage (GTDB taxonomy): Bacteria > Pseudomonadota > Alphaproteobacteria > Caulobacterales > Parvularculaceae > Parvularcula. The sequence continues at coordinate 13,371 of JBCCMT010000022.1, forward strand.
TGGGGTGGATACGCATCCCAAACCCAGAGGTGATCCGCGCGCCCTCAATCGGTGTTTTCATGAGAAGGCGGTTCGCGCTTTCCCCCTTCTGATCAAAATAAGGTACCTCAACGGTTTTATCGCCATTATAGCGATAATAGCTTTGTGTGTGTTTCTTGCCCTGCCAACTCATCGCAGCAAAGATGATATCGCCACTGCCCGCATATTGGCCCTGATCATCGTAGAAGACTTCATATACGGCTTCAAATTGATCGCCTGCGAATAAATCCCTCGCAAAGTCCACATCAAATAAAAAGAGGTTTGCAAAACGCGCCATGATTTCAGGGGGAACATTTGAATTTTGCGCTGTTTCAAACAAGCTATTGCGAATGACCCCCGCCACCGCTGCATAGCGTTTTTCGACATTCAGCTCTTCCATACGGGCCTGGTAGGTTCCCTTTATATTACGCCAAGCTACTACCACGTGACGATTATCCGGGCGAAAACGAAGACGGGTCAGTATTTCTTTGGGCTGAGCATGAGGTGAGGACATATTTTCATCAGCAAGAACGGGCTCAAATGCATAATCAATCGCTGTTCCAGGCCGGATCGCCTCAAGAGAAGATATATTCTCAATCGCTGCCAGCATATTTTGGATATTTTC
>JBCCMT010000023.1:0-13553 GCA_039026195.1 Pseudomonadota bacterium
CCCGCCCCACACGGCCGTTGAGATATTCTCGTTGAGTGTAAACAAGATATTGCATCGCCAAGTAAACCGACGCCCACAACCCAAAACTACCGCCATATAAAAGATCATGGAGAAGCCCTAAGGCGAAAACCACGGGCGCCGATAGGGCATTGGGTTCATAAACGCTGTAGAGGAAAACAATCATCAGCGGAAAAAAGGGGGTGGGCACAAACCCCTGCCCTAATCGTAAGGGAATGATGAGCAATATAATAGAGATGAACAAGGCGAACCCTGGCGCGGACAGGCTTAACCCTTCACGAAGTTTATGAATAGAGCTAGCCACCGGACAGTCTTAGCCCCTCAACACTTGCCGATGATGGCCCTTGCGCCGCCGGCATATTTTCACTTTGGTCCAAAACGGGATCAGCGCCATCAATATCTTGGGGAAAGCTGTAATCGATAACCCGCACCAGATCAGGTGACCGATGGTTGGCATAAAGAGAAATCGTCACCACCCCATTGCGGGCGCTATTCACCTCCCCCACAGGGATACCGCGCGGCAATACCCCCCCAGCGCCAGAGGTCACAATACGCTGCCCTTGAACGAGCGGCGCCTCAAGCTCTTCTGCAAAAAACTCTAGGATTGGCGCGCCGGATGACCGACCGGACAACAGGGCCTGGAACTGAAGGTCTTCAATAATCACTGGCACGGTGGAGTTATAATCCGTCACCAATAGGACCCGCGCAGCGCCATTTCCGGCGGTGACAATATGGCCAAGCAGCCCCCCATTATCCACCACAGCACTGCCCACCTCTACGCCATCCTTACGCCCAGCACTTAAAATAAGTGCGTGATCGTAAGGGCCGCCATTCTCGCCAATGACTTTTGCATCCACAAAGGTCGCCGCCTCTGGCAGCTGCGTTTCCAAAATGGTTTCATAATAGGAAAGTTGGCGACGCAGGCTCAAAGCCTCCTGCATCCAAACCCGCAAATCTGCATTCTCTTCACGGAGGCGTTTATTCTCTTCATGAAGACGAAAATAATTTTCCACGTCTCCGATTTGTTCGTTCACCCACCGAACAGGAGCGCCCACCACGGTTAAGACAGGTTCGAATATGTCAAGAACCGTTTCCCGTGCCTTTTCAAAAACTGATGCTTGTGCCCCATAGAGACTAAAAACAACCATCAACAGTGAAAACACAAGAAAAAAGACCGTTCCGAACCGGCGCGGCTCTTGCTGCCGTGTCATACCCACACGCTTAATTTCGCCGAAAACGGTCATAAACTTCTACTAATCAAGACTATAATATCTGACTATTATTTAAAAATATAAGTTTACGCCCGTTCTTAGGGCGCGACAAGCATCCATATGGCTATCCTTACCGAGGATTAACCTGCAGACGAAACCGCCCCGCGCATATTGCTATTCTCAAGAACAGCCCCTGTGCCCAATGCCACACAAGACAGAGCATCTTCTGCAATAGAAACAGGCAATCCTGTTTCCTCGCGCAAAACGAGGTCAAGATTTTTCAAAAGGGCGCCGCCCCCGGTGAGCATAATCCCTGTATCCACAATGTCTGCTGCCAATTCAGGGGGGGTTGCCTCAAGGGCGACCTTCACCGCCTCAACAATTTGCGTAACAGGCTCTTTTAACGCCTCAGATACTTGAACGGCAGAGATTTTCACTTCCTTTGGTACCCCATGCATCAGATCCCGCCCTTTGATGTGAATAGAGGTGCTTGAGGTTTCGGGGACGATTTTCGCAGATCCCACCTGTTTTTTAATGCGCTCAGCCGATGCCTCCCCAATCAGCAAATTATATTCACGGCGAATATAGCTGACGATGGCGTCATCCATGGTGTCTCCGCCGACCCGGACGGAGCGAGAATACACAATCCCGTCAAGCGACAGAACCGCAACCTCTGTGGTCCCGCCGCCAATATCCACCACCATAGACCCTGTGGGCTCTGATACGGGCAATTGCGCGCCGTAAGCGGCCGCCATGGGTTCTTCAATCAAATCGACCCGTCGCGCACCCGCCGAGAGAGCTGATTCCATAATGGCCCGGCGTTCCACCGCGGTGGCGCCCGAGGGAACGCAGATCACGATCCGTGGACTGGCAAAAGACCGACGATTATGAACTTTGCGAATAAAGTGGCTAATCATGGCTTCGGCGACTTCAAAGTCGGCAATCACCCCGTCGCGCATGGGCCGGATGGCCTCAATCGCGCCAGGGGTCCGGCCTAACATTTCTTTGGCCTCATTGCCCACCGCACGGACAATTTTTCGGCCGCTTCGAGTTTCAATGGCCACCACCGATGGCTCATTCAACACAATCCCTCGCCCCTTCACATAGACCAAAGTATTGGCGGTCCCTAGATCGATCGCCATATCCGCTGATAACATTCCGAACAATGAAGACAACATCACTCACGCTTTCCTAATAAGGCAGGATGGCCCATCCTATGATGAACCACCCCTAACCTTTATGCCCTAAGCTTGCGATATTAGACCCTACACCCTTATTTATGGTAAAGATACGCGTATAAATTCAGTTAATATTTGCTTAATTGTCCGTCAGATTACGCAAACTACTTCTTTTAAGGCGCATATAAAGCCATCTTACACATAATAAGAAGGCCAACCATCCCACCAACAGCCCCCCAATCACAGCCAAATCTCTTATATCACGACTTTGAAAAAACCCTACAAGTTCATCCACCTGTTCTGTAAATAGGCCGATAAAAAGAATTTTCGGTAAGATGCCGATGCCGGTGCCCACCCAAAATTTCCAAATGGGAATATGCGCAGCCCCACAAATGGCATTGATCACGATAAAGGGGGCAGAGGGGGTCCACCGCACAATCATGCTGGCCAAAAGCCCGTGCTGACGCACCACCTCAATCATGGTGGCGGCCCGGCCTGCACTAAGACGTTTGACAAAGCTGCCGCCGAAGACATGCCCCAACATGAAGGTCAGCGTTCCTGAACACATGGTGGCCACCCACGCGTAAAAGGACCCTGACTGCGCACCGAAAACCGCCACAGTCCCCGCAATCAACAATGTTTGCGGAAACCCTGTGAGCGCTAAGGCAGAGTAAACAGCAATAACCCCCAAAATCGCAAAGGGGCTGTTGGAAACGCGGGTCATAATATCATTGACCCTATACTGATCAAGGCCAAGCCATTCGGCACCATAAATCAGCATAAGGGCTATGAACGTCAGAAGGACAAGCGTAACGGAAAGGGACGTGACCGCCCGGGCGTCCATATTGTTTAAGAATGTCCCAAACCGCTTAAAAAGAGTGATCATGCGGTCTTTCCCTCAGATATCGATCTAAGCTTATACGCATAGATTGGTTTTTTTACCATCATGTAAAATAAATGCTCACGGCTCAACCGGTAAAGGGGGTTGAGGGGGTAAAGGCGTGGCATTTTCACGACCCTCCGCTCCGTTATTTTCCTGCACCCCTAGCGGTGAAAGGCTTTGTTGCTCCCGTTGATAAGTTTGCAAGAGATCCGGTGTGGAAAGCAGTTCACCGGCTTCATTGTTGTCTACACTGGCCTCAGCGGCACTTAAGATTTCTCCCGTAGACGGTGTTTCTTGTTCTAGGGGTTCAAAGATACGGCGAAATATCCCCGGCGTGAGGGCGGTGAATGTATTCACAGAAACCGTTGATTCCGCCAAGGGGCCTTGAATTTTATAGCCAAAGGCAAAAACCCCTTCCCCTTCCCGGGAGACCAAAAGATCCCCTAGCCCGGGGAGGTCTTTGAACAAACTGTTGATCCCGTAAGCGGGCGCGATGGCCCCATGCAACCCCACCTCAGCATTGTTTAAATCCACCGTGCCATTCAGCGACAATCCCAAGGAAGACCCCGTCATGCGCGTATCGACAAAGCGGAGCTCCCCGTCATGCAATTGGATGTCCCCCTTTAAATCGGTGAACGCCAAACCTTCGCCATTTAAGACATTCGCCAAACCATCCAAAGATCCGATGGACAATAGGCGGGCGATGGTAGGCGCATTTTGTATACGGATATTATTGATATCAAGGGTGCCCGCCATGGGCCCATCCTTGATGAAGGTTGCTGTAAAGCGCCCGCTGCCCCGTTCAACGGAGGTAATGCCAAAAAGCCCCTCTACCAAATGGTCAAAATGGTTCGTTTCAAGAAGAAGATCACGACCAACCCCAAGGGGGTTGTCCTTCAGATAAAGGGAGACCTCCCCCTGGTCCGTAAATTGGGCTTTTGCTGTTAATCCTTGCAAATCAGCACCATCATGCTGACCTATAATATTCAAATCACGAAGCTGTGTCTGTCCTTTTAAGTCCACTTTATTGAGGCGAACATCAAGATGAACCCGGCCAGGGAAGAGCTCATCTTTCGTGGGATTGTCATCACTTGGTCCTTGTGCCAATTCCACAAACTGGTCAATCAGGGGCCCTGCGGCAAGATATTCCCCCTCAACCCCGATGCGAAGAAGGTCCTCTTGGCGGGTCATTCGAGCAGAAAGATCTGCATACTCCTCAATAAAAAAGCGCGGCAAGTCCACATATAGCAGCCCCCCCTCTTGGGTGAACCGTGCATTCCCTTGAATATTTGCATTTTCTAATTTTAGGGACATCACCTCAATATCGATGGGACCATCATCTTCCCCTAACCTTAGAACAGCGGACCCAATGCCCGGGGCCCCTCTTGGTTTAAGGGGAATGCCGTCTTCCGTTGCAAAGGCCGCTTGGGTAAAATCAGCTTCAATCTCCGCGTGCTGCAAGTTATCGCCAGGGCCCCAAGCGTTAAAGGTGGTGGCCACCTCCCCCTTCACAAATCGCCTTAAGGGAAGGCCGATAGCATCCGCCGCGCGCGCATCTAAATTGGCTGACGCCTCTAGTGTGACTCTTGACACATCACCAAATTGACGACGCCAATCAAAGGTGGCGGGCACCCCCTCTAAATAGGCTTGCCCATTAATAGTGAGATCATCGCTTGAAAGGATGACATTCCCTTCCCCATCATAAAGGGTCAGGTCCGGGCCAATGGCATCAATCGTCATGTCACTGAATGTCCCCTTTCCGTCAAACTCATAGTCCTCAAGCGGCACCACAGAATAAAGGGGGCGCATAACGGTGAGATCAAAGGTTCCTTCCCCGGAAAAACTGTCCGGTTCCATTCCTGCTTTGGTGATATAGCCCAAGGGTTGTTCATCAATAATCGTAAGAATATCTGAGAGCTCGCCTGCAAATTTGGCGTTAAAGTAAGCGGGCCCACCCTTCGGGACGAGCTGGGGCATCTCAATGCCGCCGCCCACCACCTTCACGGGGCCAACCCTCCCCTCCCCCACGGTTAAGGTAAAATCATTGCCGCGTATCCGCGCTGTGGCGGTAAGATCAGTGATAGGGGTCATCCCTGGCACATAAATGATAGTTGCATCCCGCGCGTCAAAGGTCAGGGTCAGGATGTCATTTAGATCTTGCCCCTCCGGAACCCCCTCCCGGGGAAGGTCCATGTCATAGACCACATTATAGACAATTGCATCGGGGAGGTTTGCCGCCACCCAGGACCGCGCCCCGTCCGCCGCCATCATCGGCCATCCGCGCAAGACTTGGGCGGGGGTTAAACGGCCCTCCACCGTCAATGCAGTTGCTAGCCCGATCGAACTCTCCCCTAACGGAAGAAAAAGATCGATCCCCCCTTTTAATCTTGCCCCAAAATAGTCTGCATCTATGGTTTTGATCTCAAGATGACGAGATGAGGGATGATAGGCCCCCATAAGCGCAGCTTCCGCCAGCGGAAGGGGTTCTGGAAATAAGCCGATGGGGTCAATTAGAAGATCTTGGGATTTCAAATCAAAATGTAATTGATCTAGCTGATGGTCATGGAAGGATAGCCCAAGCTCACCTTCAACCCTTCCTTTGTTGCCAGCCACATCATAGACAAAACGATCCATCTGCAAAACCTCTGACCCCGGGGTCATGGAGGCCTTTAAATCAATCTTTTCTATGGGCAGCACCTGGTCCGCTAAATGGACTGCCCCTGGGCTTGCTTGCAAGGAAATATCCATTTCATCGATGCCGCGCCTTAAATTTCCTTTGGCGAAAAGGCGCCCTGAAAAATATGTGTCTAAACGGAATATCGTATCTTCATCAATGAATAAGGGGGTGATCATATCCCCCGGGGCGTCCTTGCTGATCAGCGTGAGAGAGATATCATCGCTTTCATCTTCATATCGCAACGTGAGGGCAAGTTTGGAGCTTTCATCCTCTTGTTGTTCAGAAGGGGCGTGGGGCAGGATAAGCTTCACGTCATATCCAGTCTCATCCACTTTAATAGAAGCATTGCCATCTTCGATTTCAATCTGCGTCGCCGCATCACGGTTTAAATAGGTGACATCAAGATCTCTTAAGATCGCCCCTTCAAAACCCGCGGACCGGACGGTTTGCATCAGCCCCTCCGCATCAAAGGGGGCGCCGCTTCCGGCGGTTCCGTCCACAGATATATCCGTCCCCTGACGTTCGATCAGAATATTCGCCCCCCGCACCTCCACATATCGGGGGATGGTCTGCCCCCGCAGTAAATCGCTGGCCCCTAGCCGCAAGGCTAGAGAGGGGATAAAAATCGCGCCCTCCCCCTCTTGATCAAGGTGAATGTCTTTAACGGTGAGCAAAAAAGGGATCTCGCCTGTTTGATCTCTCGTGATCTCAAGCCCGCCGATGGTCACATCTTCCGCGTCCAACTCTTGTTGCAAGATCGTCTCGACGGCAGGCCCAATCAAAGAAAGGGAAACACCACCGGGGGCCACAAGGCTGAAAAGAATGACCAAAAGGGTTGAGAACATCGTTGCGCCAATCGCAGCGACACGTAACACCCAGCGAAAGCATAGATGACATGCCTTCGTCCATCTGATGTCTCCCCCTTGCGTTGTCGAAGCGGTCATGAAGATGTCCGTTGATCCTGGCGTGGCAAGAATGTTATTTGATAACGGATAGAGGACCTCTTTTGCAACAGAAGGATGGGAAAGCGCAAACTTTTCTCTACATCAGGTGAATAGCATGATGTGACGGTCGCCCGTCCTTCATAAACTTTAAATTGTCCTCTTCACCCCTAAGGAGTTTCTTTGATGTTAAATGTTGGTGATAAAGCCCCTTCTTTCACCCTGCCCACGGACGGCGATGGTTCGGTTTCCCTAAAAGATTTTAAAGGGAAGACGCTTGTGCTCTATTTTTATCCCAAAGACGACACCTCAGGCTGCACAAAGCAAGCTATTGCCTTTTCAGAACATCTTGAGGAATTCGAAGCGGCGGGCGCCACCGTGGTGGGGGTATCTAAAGATAGCGTTGCAAAGCACGCGAAATTTCGAGACAAACATGACCTTACCGTCACCCTTGCCTCTGACGAAGAGGGGAAAATGGTGGAATCCTATAATGCTTGGGTCGAGAAAAGCATGTATGGAAAGAAATATATGGGGATTGACCGCTCTACTTTTTTGATTGATGGCAAGGGTGTCATTCGGGAGATTTGGCGAAAAGTTCGCGTCCCTGGCCACGTCGAAAAAGTATTAGAGGCTGTTCAGAAACTAGGTTAACTACTTGTCTTTTTTTGTTTCTTTACAACAGGTTCTCTTAACATCCTGTCCTGAAGAAAAAGCTATCTTCACCCGGGATATTGTCTCGACTTGGAAAGAAGGCCCCCCGGCCATTTTGCCTGTCCATGGTGAATGGCCCACCCCTGCTGCACGAGAAAAACCCCTGTTGATGCATCCGAATGAGATGCCGCGGCGGGGCCTTGGCACCCTTGAGGGGCGGATCGCTCTTCTTCATGCGATTGCCCATATTGAGCTGAATGCCATCGACCTTGCCATTGATATGGCCGGCCGATTTGCCTTCTCTATCAAAGAGAAAGATCGTCAGGGCTTTATCACCGATTGGCTGAAGGTTGCCGATGATGAGGCGCGTCATTTCCAAATGGTGTCGGAACGATTGCAGGACCTTGGCGCTGCCTATGGCGACCTCCCCGCCCATGATGGGTTATGGCAGGCGGCGGTCCGCACCGATCATGACGTCCTTGCTAGGTTGGCCATCGCGCCGATGGTCCTTGAAGCAAGGGGCCTTGATGTCACCCCAGGGATGATCAGCAAATTACAGCAAGTGAATGACCCCAAAAGCGCGCGTCTCTTAACCCAAATTTATGAGGAAGAAATTGCCCATGTGGCCACGGGCACAAAATGGTTTCGCCGCATTTGTGACCAGCGTGAATTGCTCGCTGATGAGTGCTTCCAGAAAATGGTCGAGGACTATTTCCCAGGGGGATTAAAAAGGCCCTTTAACACAAAGGCTCGAGACCAATCGAATTTTCCAGAAGATTGGTATATCGGCCTGGTTGATCTTTGATAGGCGCGCTCATCCATACGTGAAATGCTGCTTTATTTTTTTGAGATAACCCCCTTCTCAATTGCCCCAAATTGAACCAGCTTCCTTGAGAGATGGTGAAGCTCTAAGGCAAAAAGACTGCCTATTGTTTTAAGACGATTTAATAAAATTCGGTTAGATATAGTCTCATACTCTTGCATAATGCCCACTTTAAGTGTGTTATTATAACGGTGTGTGTGTAGTGGTAGGCAGACAACTGCAAAAATCTTTCTTTATCAGAGAGTTGCAGTGATAAGGGATCAAGAATGGGTCGAGATCAAGGTCGTATGGGACGAGCCTTCGCTCGTTTTTTCAGAGAACGGCAGATCTATCATCGGGCGGACGGTGTTGTTCGCTTTATCAAACTTTCCTCCCGCACTCAGTTGGCCTTAGCGACATTTCTTGGGTTGAGCATCATGTGGGTGGCTTACGCCTCTGTGAATGTGGTTTTTAAAGAACAAATCATCGTTTCCAAAGACCAACAACGCCGCGATCAAGAAGCTGCTTTCCGAAGCCGTATTCAAAATGCGGAAACAGCCTATGATCAGGTCAACGTCCTTAATTACTATTATGCCCGTGAGTTTGATGCGACAATCACCAGTCTTAAGGGACAACATGATGCCCTGCGCGCGTTGGTGGAAAACAAAACCAATGTTGACGCTCAGTTTGACGCACTCGCAGATACTTTATCAGAAACAGGCCCCCCAGGCAGCAATCGAAAAGACAATGCCAATAGACTGATGGTCGACCCCGTGGGGCGGGAGCCCACGCCCCGTCAATCTCGTATCTCCGCCCTTCGGGATGAAGCGCTGAAAAGCATCATGGAAATCCAAGTGGCGACCAATATAGAAGACGAAGTGCTGGAAGAAATGCGGCAAGAAACAGCCGAATTATCCGCACGCCAAGTGGTTCTCATGGCAAGTCTTGAAGAAGATATGCGTCAGCGGATTATTGAGGCGAAGCGTATCCTTCAGCACACGGGCATGGACACAACGCGATTTGTGTCTCACCACCACACAAAGACCTTAGCCTCATTGGAGCAGGATGACACCTCAGCCCAATTTGCCAATCAAGGGGGCCCTTTCTTGCCCGTGGCGAACACGGCTGGATCCCTCTCTTATTACAAAAGTGTTTCTCGGTTAAACACCATCTTGACTGAATTAACGAGCCTAAAAGCCGCTTTGGAAAATGCCCCCATTGGCACGCCGATGATGAAGAAATATAGGCTGACATCAGGTTTTGGCCTTCGGGTTGACCCCATCAAAAAGAATGTGGTGACCATGCATCGGGGTTTAGATTTTGGGGGCCCGATGAATACACCGATCCACACCACAGCACCTGGTCGCGTTACCTTTACAGGACGAAAAGGGGGCTATGGCCTTATTGTTGAGGTGGATCATGGAAATGGGTTCCTCACGAAATATGCTCACCTCAACAAAATCAAAGTCCGTCGGGGGCAAAAGCTAGATCTCTATGACACGGTGGGTTTGTTGGGGAATACAGGACGAAGCACAGGTCCGCACCTTCATTACGAGGTCGTCTATCGCGGAAGACAACTAGATCCTATTAAATTTATGGAGGCAGGTCGCTATGTTTTCGAAAGCTAAGACCAAGGGCAAACAAAAAGAAACACGTGAAGCTTTCACTGAAGTGAAGGATGTTGCCGAACCTCAGCGGGAAACCGTAAATCGCCGGGCCACAGGGCAAAAGCAAAATGGTCGGCCCAAATCTGGTGGTCAAAAAATGGATGTCCCTTCTATTATTTCCTCTGATATGGTTATCAAAGGCAGCGTTGAATCAAGTGGTGAAATCCAGTTTGATGGCCAAATCGAAGGCGATTTACACGCCCACGGATTGGTGGTTGGGGAAGGTGCCAATGTTGTTGGGGAAATTGTAGCCTCAAAGGTCCGTGTTTGTGGACATGTTGAGGGGGCTATTCGCGCGGTTCAAGTAGAGCTTTCCACCAGCGCAACGGTGAGAGGGGATATTATGCATACCTCTCTTTCCATTGAAAATGGGGCGAAGTTTGAAGGGAAATGTCGGCACTCTGACAACCCGACAACTGAAAAATTCGACAATGTTGCCCGGCGCAAACCGCTAAAACACACTCCTTCCCCGGCACAAAATGCTGCGGCAGAAAGCTCTTATGAGGATGAGGGTGTAGAGCCTGTTGAAACAACCGAACCACAAGCCCCTGCCGCTTCGCCGAATGCAGCGCTCATGCCTTCACGAAAAAGCACCCATGCGGATCGCAGTTTTGTCAAACGGCCCGCATCAGTGGACTTACGATAAAGCCAATATCGTCACTTGAGCCTTAGTAAGTCAGGTTTCAGTGCTTTATATACCGCTCTTATAATTCATTGAACAATGACATACTCACTCAGAGTATGTCATTGCAAATCTTATCGTAAAACCGTTTCGCGCGTTTTTGAACATGTTGCGCTTCCGGAAGAAATACTTCTATTGGTCCGCGTTTTCGCCTTCCACAGAGCCAAGATATTTTTCGAAAAAGGCATCAATGGCCATCATAGCTTTTCTTCGATTTTCATGGCGAGAATAGCCATGGCTCTCCCCGGGGAAAACGACGGCTTCGGTTTCAATTCCCCGTCGCCGAAGGGCCATGTAAAGTTCCAACGACTGCTGCATGGCAGCTGCGCCATCATTATCCCCATGGATAAAGAGGGTAGGTTCGTCGCCCCACTGATCAATCACAGAAATGGCGGATGAGCCCGTCGCCAGCCCCTCGATCTCTACTCTCTCAGGAATATTGAACTGTAGCTTCTCGTTAAAGTCTTTTTCCATTTCAACGGTCCAGTCCCCCACCCCGGCGGAGCTGATACCCGCAGCAAAAATATCTGAACGGGCAAGCGCATTTGTGACATGATGCCCCCCATAGGAATGCCCATATACACCAATTCTATCAGGGTCGATCGCAGGATAGTTATCTATTAAATAACGTGCTGCGGCGATGGTGTCCTTTACGTCCCCGGCCCCGCGACCCCCAAAATTTTCGGGCTCACGGAAATCAAGGCCATATCCACTACCCCCCCGATAGTTTGTGGTCAGAACATAATATCCCTTTTGAATGAAATAATGTCGTACAAGTTGCCGTGTATAGCCAGAGCGCCAAACGGGGTAATCTTGCAAACGAGGTCCCCCATGCACCACAACCACAGCCGGTTTGGTTTTAGCCCCTTCTGCATCAGCTGGCTCATATATAATGGCTGGGGTTTCCACCCCATCCGGCGCCGTAATCGTCACAATTTTAGGATCCGGTATGGGTTTCGCGTCAACCTGATCAAGCATGGCTTCACTACTCAGCTGTAGATGATCCCCCTCGGCCGTACGCACCATAAGACGAGCTAATGTTTGCGCTGTTGACGACACATAAACGAAACCTTCCCCCTCAAGATTATAAATCCGGAAAGGCATTGATGCAGGGCTGTCTGTTGACAGACGTTTTGGTGCTAAATCGGTATCTACCCCCAATCGGTATAGACCAAGCCGGTGCAAATCATCTTCACTATTCGATAAAAAGATCACGCCTTGATTATTTTCAGTCGGCACAACAGACGTAACCTCAAATTCTCCTTGGGTTAGCTGGCGCACCTCGCCCCCTGCAGCGGGAATTGCGTAAATATGCCGCCAACCGGTTTTTTCGTAAGGGAATAAAAGCTCATTGTTATCAAGCCAGACAACACCATGATCGCCGCCTGTTCCCCAATACCCATTCGCCCCGAAACCGTTAAATCGTGAACCATAGCCCGTTTCTGATGTGAAGACAGCCTTCCCTTCCCCGGTTGCAGCATTTGCCACCATGATATCAAAGGGCGCCCCCTCAAGATGCAGTGAGAACCTCCACGTCCGGGGCTCAAAACCAAACCGCACAAAGGCCACACGATCCCCTTCTGGAGACCAAGTTACATTTTGATCCGTCCCCAAACCAGGCTGCATATATTCAAGGGTCTCCTTTGCAGGGTCGTAGACCCCCACAAAAGTATATTTGCCGCGGTTGTAGTTGCCTCTGTTGGACACAAAGGCGAGGCGATTATTTTGGGGCGAGAAAACAAGCTCTGTAATATATCCACGGGAGGTAAATAATTTTTTCGGCGCCTGCTTTCGCTTCTCTAGGTCGAGCTGAAAAAGATCGCCCCCCTTCGCGAAAGCCAAATAACGCCCATCTGAGCTTAAAGCTGGGGCGCTGAACCCATCTGAAACATCATCAAGAAGAATGACGGGGTCTGATCGCCCCTCTCTTGCAAGTTGGACATCAACGACCGGTCCATCTGTTCTGTGAGCTGCATCAAAACCAGAGCGCCCCCGCTTGAAAATAACGCCATCATTTGGACCAAAGCCCAGAATTTGAATTGCATCGCCTGTATCGCCAAATTCCTCAAGAAGAACACGATCATAGGAGGGTGATCTGGCCACGTATAAACGGGTGATGGGCCCTGTGGTTTCAGCCCAAGCCACATCCTGGCCTTTTGTTTCAACGGTGCGAACTTGAGGTAAGTTCAAAATCTGTTCGATATGTTTTTGCCCCGCATCCGCGTGGAAGAAACCAAATCCGCAATAGATGAAGCTTAAAGATATAGCCCATCGTGAAATGATATTTGTCATATTTTTGTCGCCTCACCGCTTTTTTTCGTTAAATAAGATTTCTCTTTTCGTCTATCTTTACATCTAACTATAGTGGGGGAGGTCGTCTAGGGCTTATTGAGTATGATGGCATAACACTGACTGCACGACGAAAAGCAATTTTACGTTTTTCGCTTTCTCCACTGGACGCCTGAACGCAAAGGGCCGAAATATAGCCCATGACCAAATTTTCCTTATCCCCAGACCATTTAACCGCGCTTGCAAACATCGCTGGTGAAAAAACGGTAATCTCCCCAGATAATGCCCAACCGATGATGGAGGAATGGCGCGGCAGGTGGCAGGGGGAGAGCCCCTTGGTGCTTGCCCCCAAAACCGTCGACGAATTGTCTCAACTGATGGCCTATGCCTACGCACATGACATTCCCATGGTGCCGCAAGGGGGCAATACGGGCCTTGTGGGGGGGCAGACACCAAAAGGGGAGATTTTAATCTCTACAAAGCGGATGCGGAATGTCAGAGATATCTCCCCTGAAGATTTCACCATGACGCTTGAGGCTGGGGTCACCTTAACC
>JBCCMT010000024.1:0-13096 GCA_039026195.1 Pseudomonadota bacterium
CCAATGGCGCGGGGGTTCGACTTTGCCATCTTTGCGGCCGCCAAGGCGCCATTGCACTGAAATTGGGCAAGGTCCGGGCGATCAGAGGGCTGAACTTTCCCTAAATTCGCCGGCAATCCTTCAGCAGCGAAGGCATCCCCCACCAATGTTGAGAGTTGATCAAGAAGAGACATCGTCACAATAAACCTACCTCTTTAGGAAAGGACAGCCCCACATGGGGGCTCTTCAACATGGATAAAGCTTGGGAAAGCCGATCAGAATTATAGGCCCTGAAACTTCAAACTTCTGCCAGAACGGTTATACAGAATTTGCTCTCGCGTTAGGGCGAACCCCACAGCAATTTCAAAATTCGCCCCGCCGATATTCGCATCTTTTCGCGGGATGATAATATCTTCAATTTCTTTGGTGAAACTTGCGGTGGCCACCCCTTGGTCAATGCGTACGGGAATTTTGAATTCTTCCTTAGCAATCAGATCCCGGTTGGCGCGGGTTACGGCTACGAAATATTTGATGTCGGTCATATCTGTCTGCGCGGCGGGGCCTCGACCGATGGCAAAATCAATCTCCACCTGTGCGGTGATGGGCAAATCATCGGCATAGCGGCAACGGGTGCGCACATCGCGAATCTCCCCTGACCAGGCCACGGTGTCTAAGGCGGGCTCGCCTGCAAAATCAATCACCCTTGCAGCATCTGATAACACGAAAATATTAGGGCAAAGCCCAGGGTTAGTCATATTGGCTAGACGGCGTTTTTCACTGCTACCACAAGCGCTTAACGCTAATAGCGACAAACAAAGGGCAGCGATGGAAGAGACAGAAAACCGCATGAAAGATCACTTTCTTAATTCAGGACATGAGCGATAGCGCCCAAGGTATAGACAGAAATCGCCCAAGGCGCGATAGCCTTGAGCGAAAGAATATTGGTAAGATCAGAAACCTTGCTTTCCCAAGGAACATATCGCATGTCTATACCCATGTCCCAAAAGCTTCCGCCCCTCACCCTTCGCTTGGCAGCTCCCCGGGGGTTTTGCGCTGGGGTAGATCGGGCTATCGATATGGTGGAGCGCGCCATTGAGCGCTATGGCGCGCCTGTCTATGTGCGCCACGAGATTGTCCATAATGAAACCGTCGTCTCCCGCTTACGCGGGCTCGGCGCTGTTTTTGTGGATGAGCTTGAAGAGGTGCCGGACGATCGCCCTGTGATTTTCTCTGCCCATGGGGTGCCCAAATCCGTCCCGGCTGAGGCGCAAAAACGAAATCTTTTCTTTCTGGACGCCACCTGCCCCCTTGTGTCGAAGGTTCACATTGAAACCGCTCGGCATCATGCGGCGGGGTTGCATGTTCTTCTCATCGGCCATGCTGGCCATCCGGAGGTGGTGGGCACCATTGGTCAATTGCCCGATGGCGCCATGACGCTGATTGAAACCGAAGACGACGCCGAAAGCTTCGAACCGCAAAACAATATGCCCTTGGCATATGTGACCCAGACGACCCTTTCGGTGGATGACACCCAAAAGATTGTCGATATTCTGATGCGCCGCTTCCCCCATATCAATGCGCCCCATAAGGAAGATATTTGCTACGCCACCACCAACCGGCAAGAGGCGGTCAAGGTGATCGCAAAAGAGGCGGATGCGTTGATCGTCCTTGGCTCTCCCACCTCGTCAAATTCGCTTCGCCTGGTGGAGGTGGGGGAACGGGCGGGCTGTCCCTATGCGGTGCTTGTGGAAAATGCAGATGCCATTGACTGGACCGCCATTGAAAAATTGGCGCCCCAAACCGTGGCCCTGACGGCGGGGGCATCAGCACCTGAAACAGTTGTTCAAGGGGTCATAGAGGCCTTTCGTCAGCGCACAGAGGTGACGATCGAAGAAGTTGAGACCGCGCGAGAAACCGTCACCTTTAAGCTGCCCCGCGAATTGGCATAAAAGTCATGGCAGTTTACACCCGCGTTGACGAAACCTCTTTAACTAAATTCTTATCCCTCTACGGAAAACCCCCTGCAACTGTGTTTAAAGGCATTGCGGAGGGGGTTGAAAACTCTAATTATTTACTGGAATCGGGGGGGGAACGATTTATTCTCACCCTTTATGAAAAGCGGGTGGCAGCTGAGGATTTACCCTATTTTCTCTCCCTTATGGACCATGTGATGGAAAAGGGGATCCCCGCCGCAGGGCCGGTGAGAGACCTGCAAGGGGAGACGTTACAGACCCTTTGCGGCCGCCCCGCCGCCCTGATCCATTTTTTAGAGGGCATGTCCCCTGACACCCCAACCCTTCCCCAAACCGTCGCGGCAGGGGCCGCCCTAGCCCAATTTCATCTTGCCACCGAGGACTTCTCGATGAAGCGCCCCAATGCTTTGGGCCCCCAAGGATGGCCCCCCCTCATAGAACAGTCTGGCGAGCGGTTAAACGATATTGAAGCTGGCTTATATCAAGAGCTGACAGAGGTTGCGCAAGAATGCCTTGATCAATGGCCTGAAGACCTCCCGAAGGGGACGATCCACGCTGACCTTTTCCCTGACAATATCTTCTTTAACGGCGAAGAAGTTTGTGGCTTAATTGATTTTTATTTTGCGTGTACTGACTTTTTTGCTTATGATCTTGCAATTTGTATGAATTCTTGGACGCCGGAAGGGTCATTAACCGCGGACAATGCCCATAGCTTTTTAAGGGGATACGAACAGGTGCGCGCCTTAGGGGAGGACGAGATGATAGCCCTCCCCCTTTTCTTGAAGGGGGCGGCTTTAAGATTTTATGCCACACGCGCTTATGATTGGCTTCATCAAATCCCTGGCAGTCTTGTGCGCGTGAAAGACCCCTCCCCCTACCTACACCTACTCCGTCATCATCGGGACCATCCCACCGCTTTTTTAGAAAATATATCATGATTGAAATTTATACGGACGGCGCCTGTTCTGGAAATCCGGGCCCTGGGGGCTGGGGCGTTTTTATTCTCAATGGGAATGATCAGGATCGATTATGCGGGGGGGAGCCAAACACCACCAATAATCGCATGGAACTTCTCGCGGCGATTAAAGCCCTTGAGACCTTCCCTGAAGGGAGCCAGCTTACCCTGTATACGGACAGCCAATATGTCAAAAACGGGGTCACCACCTGGATGGCGGGGTGGAAGCGGAATGGTTGGAAAACGGCGAATAAAAAGCCAGTGAAAAATAAAGACCTATGGGAACCTTTAGATATACTCGCGAATGATCGTCGCGTCACTTGGAAATGGGTCAAAGGCCATGCCGGCGACCCTGGAAATGAAGAAGCCGATCGCCTTGCACGGGAGGGAATGCAGGCTTACACGTAAAAACAGTCAGCTGCGCCACTGGTCTTTTCTTTTTTCTTCCTGCACATTATTTTTGTCTGGGGAAACGGCAAAAGATGGAGCGTATAAAAATGTTTTCAATCAAAACTTTAGCAGCGATATTGACCCTTGGGGTTTTAACCGCCTGTGCGACAACATCGGCAACAGGGCCTGCGGCCACCGCCCGATTTGACGATTTTCAGGTGGTGATGACCTCTGATTTCACCGGCTATCAATCCGTTTATCTTGCCCCCATTACCGTGTCGGAGGAGATCCGTGAACGCATTGGCTTTAGACGCCTTAACATAGCTGATCGTACCCGTCCCTTAAGTGAAAGTGATATTAATCGGAAAAGCGAAGATTTGGCTGAAGATTTACGCCGCGCGATTAGCGCCAAAGCCAACTTGGTCAACGCCCCCGGCCCCAGCATATTGACCATTGAAGTGATGCTCACAGAGCTACAGGCGAATCGTCCGACCCTTGAAGAAATCAATGATAATGTAGGCCTCAGCCTGCAAAGTCGTTATGAGGGCGGGGCCGGAGCAAGCCTAACCTTCAAAGAAAATGGGGCTGTTTTAGCGACCGCAAGAGACACACAAATTCGCAATCTTGATCCCTTAAATTTTCCAGAAGCCATCTGGCGCGATGCTGATCAGTTTTTTGTGAATCTCGCCAATAAAACAGCGGATCTTTTGGGGTCATAAAATACGCGCATAGAAGGGGAAGAGGTTATGGAACATCTTCCCCCTCCACTTGGTCTAAGATCTCTCTGATCGCCCTTTGATCTAAGGTGGGGTCTTCTCTTAGCATCCAGCTCGGCCGCCACCCGGACAATGGTTCTGAGGGCCGGGTCCCATGGTCCGCCATGGCAGGGTTGTTCATGGGGATATAAGACCGCGGCTCATAAAGCTGGCGATAGCGTTGTTCCTCCGCCCGCGTGGGAAAGGCACGGGAATAGCGAGAGGGTCTTTCAAAATCACGTCGATCTAAAAAGGAGGGGGCTGGCCGATAAATCTCTTCACCTGGGGCCAATTGACCAAGCTCATCTGGCCCATAGGCGGGGCGCCCCACCCCGCCCCGGCGAAGGTCTTCGGCAATTCTCGCCCAATCTTCCCCAATATTGGCCGCCTCCGCCCGCCAGCCGGATAGGATTTCACGGCCCGCACATTCCGCAGCTTTATCGGGATCCTTAAACTGATCATAGCAGTTGAGCGCCACAATCCCGTCGGGCGTCCCCTCCCCTGGGGCCGTTCGGGGGAGGGCCACCTCCGGCAAGGCAATGCCGCCCGATTGAGGGCTGATCTCCAGGGGCGGGACAGCCTGTTCTTCTATTTCAGCTGTTGGGGAGACAATCTGTTGCGGCGGCACTTCGATGCCCAAGGCCTCTTGGACTGTCTCCTCCTCTATATTTTGTGGGGGCTCATTTTGCGGGGGCTTTGGCGTTGGCGAGACCAAGGGGGGCAAAGTGGGCACCACATAGACGGAAACCACTTGAGGTTGATCGGGCAGTCCCTTTGGCGGGCGGCCAATATCCAACACCATTATTCCCCAGGCAATGACAGCATGGAGGGTCAGTGTAATGGCCCAAGGCGCTGCCCTTCGCACATGCCGATCCTGGCCCACATCATGGGCATATCGTCTTAAAAACCCCATGGATCTTTTGAGGGAAAGAAGTGAGAAGGCCATTGCCCCTACCCTCGCGTTTACGCTATCGGCTTTCAACTAAAAGAATGGAGAAAGTGAAAAAATGCATATCCTTTTGGTGGGGGGGGGCGCCCGCGAACATGCGTTGGCTTGGAAAATTGCCCAAAGCCCCCTGGTGACCACCCTCACAATGGTGCCTCGCAATCCTGGTATGATGGGTTTAGGTGAAGAGGCGGACCTCACTATTGATGAGATCCCTGACTATGCCCAAACCTATGGTGTTGATCTTGTGGTGGTGGGACCAGAAGCCCCCTTGGCCGATGGCCTTGCCGACCGGTTATATGAGGCAGGAATCCCATGCTTTGGCCCGAACCAAGCCGCCGCCCAACTTGAAACGTCAAAGGCGTTTACCAACGCCTTATGTGTGGAAAATAATATTCCCGCGCCCGCTTACGTAAAGTTTACCGATGCAAACGCCGCAAAGGCCTATCTTCAAAACTTGCCTGCACCTTACGTGATTAAGGCAGACGGTATTGCCGCCGGGAAAGGGGTGGTGATCGCCCCCACCCTTCCTGAAGCCGAAGAGACCGTTGAAACCATGCTAGCGGGGCAATTTGGCGCGGCAAGCCAAACCATTGTGATTGAAGAATTTCTGACGGGCCCAGAGATTAGCGTTTTTGCGCTAACGGATGGGAAAACACTCCTCCCCTTTGGCTCCGCCCAAGATCATAAGCGGGCCTTTGACGGCGACCAGGGCCCCAACACAGGCGGAATGGGCGGGTTTTCCCCCTCCCCCCTTTTCACCCCTGAGCTTGAGGAAGAAGTATACGAGACGATTATTCAGCCTACGCTAAATGCCCTTCAGGCAAAGGGGATCACCTATCGCGGGGTCATGTATGCGGGGCTGATGCTGACAGATCAGGGGCCGAAGCTAATTGAATATAATTGCCGATTTGGCGATCCTGAGTGTCAGATGCTATTGCGACGTTTAAAGAGCGATCTGGTCCCTGCCCTATTAGGCGCTGCGAGAGGCGGGATTGAAGATCTCACCCTCGAATGGGACACATCTGCCGCTGCCAATATTGTCTATGCCACTAAGGGCTATCCTGGCCCTTACAATAAAGGCTCGGCCGTTCACCATATTGAGAGAGCAGAAGCAGAGAGGGTTGTGGTTTTTCATGCGGGTACGAAAAAAGTGGGCGACACCCTAACTGCCCAGGGGGGCCGCGTTTTAAACGTCACCGCCCTGGGCAAGGATATTGGGGATGCCTTGGACAAAGCTTATCAGGCGATTGCTGAAATAGACTGGCCTAAAGGGTTTTACCGAAAAGATATCGGACAAAAATATCGGTCACGTGAGGGGGAGCGTTAGCTCTCTTCCACATTCTCAAAGAGCGCACAAACAGCACCTGCGGGGTCTTCAATCACACAAAATTTACTCGCCCCATAGGTGCGAATTTGCATGAGAAGTTTACCCCCCAGACGGGTAACAGCCTCTCGCGCAATGTCGATATTTTCCACGCCAAAATAATTCAGCCATTGAGCAGGTAAATCTGCATTAGGCCCCCTCGCGTGGCAAATGCCAGCAACCCTTGCCGGACCCTCTGTGGGCCGTGACATATGATGAGGGGCAATCATCATATAATCTGCATACCCCTCCATACTCATTTCTTCAAATGTCCAGCCGAGAACTCCTTGATAGAAATCTCGAATCTCGTCTGCATCTTTAACGGTTAGGTCCGTCCATAGAATTTGGCCAATCGTTGTATTTGTCATCTAATCTTGTCCCTTTTATGACGCGTTGCCTTTAGGCAACTTATCCTCAACCTACGGATAAAGCTGCGTCTGAACCCAGCCGTCTCCATCATTGGTAAAGCTTAAACGATCATGCAGGCGGTAGGGCCGGTTGACCCAAAATTCTATGCTTGTGGGGACAACGCGATAGCCCCGCCAAAAATCTGGCCGCGGAACGTCCTTCCCCTCATAGATGGCCTCATAGTCTTTTACCCGGGTGGTCAGAATATCTTCATCACTCATGGGGCGGGATTGTTGGGAGGCCCATGCCCCAATTTGGGCGCCCCGGCTACGCTCAGCGAAATAGGCATCATTTTCAGCGTCGCTGACAAACTCCACCTCTCCCCGCACGCGGACCTGACGGCGGATAGATTTCCAATGGAAACAGAGGGCCGCCTTGGTATGGGCAGCCAGCTCATCCCCCTTCGCAGAGGTGGCATTGGTATAGAACACAAAACCGTCATCCAAATCTTTCAACAAGACCACCCGCACATTTGGTACGCCGTGCTTATCCACAGTGGCCAGTGACATGGCGTTTGGATCATTCGCCTCATGCTGGGTCGCTAATTTCATCCAACTGGCGAAAAGCTCTAGGGGATCATCATTGGTAAAAACCTTGCCTTGATCTTGATCTACGGCGAAAGCTTCCTGCGCTTTGGCTTCGGATTGATAATCTTCATCATTTGGCGTCGGGGGGATTATTGTTTCATTGGTCATATTCAGGCTAGATAGCGTATTTTGATAAGGAACGGCAAAAAAATTATGTCGCATAACAGTTTTGGACATGTATTTCGGGTCACCACTTGGGGAGAAAGCCATGGTCCTGCCATTGGCTGCGTTATTGATGGATGCCCCCCTGGCGTTCCGATCAACCAAGCTGATATTCAAGCCCAATTGGATGCTCGGCGGCCTGGCACCTCCCGATTTGTGACCCAGCGAAAAGAACCAGACCAGGTCACTATTCTTTCTGGAGTGTTTGAAGATGACCGCACCGATGGTCCTGTGAGCACGGGCACCCCCATATCGCTATTGATTGAAAATACCGACCAGCGGTCAAAAGACTATTCTGATATCCGCGATAAATATCGCCCCGGCCATGCGGATTATACCTATGATGCCAAATATGGCCTGCGGGACTATCGCGGGGGGGGCCGCTCCTCCGCCCGCGAAACAGCAATGCGCGTGGCCGCCGGCGCTGTGGCTGAAGCGGTGCTTGATCACCTCTATGACGGAGGGGTGAGTATCGAAGCGGGCCTCAGCGCCATGGGACCGCATCATGTGGAGGAGCACCGGCTTGACTGGTCCACCGTCAGCGACAACCCCTTTTGGTGCCCTGACCCGGTGGCGGCAAAAGAATGGGAGGCGATTTTAGATAAGGCCCGTAAAGACGGCACCTCCCTTGGCGCCCTTATCACCGTGGTGGGCAAAGGGGTCCCCGCCGGTCTGGGCGCCCCGATTTACGGTAAAATGGACTCCGATCTTGCAAGCGCGATGATGACCATCAACGCTGCAAAGGGGGTGGAAATCGGCGCGGGCATGGCCGCCGCCCATCTATCAGGTGTTGAAAATGCCGATGAGATGCAAATCCAAGATGGGCGATCCACATTCCTTTCAAATAACAATGGGGGGGTGCTTGGTGGTATAAGCACAGGACAAGACATTGTCGTCCGGCTCGCCATCAAACCCACCTCCTCCATCCTCACCCCCCGCAAAACCGTCACCAAAGACGGGCAAGAGACAGAAATTGTTACCAAAGGCCGCCATGACCCTTGCGTGGGAATACGCGGTGTTCCGGTGGCCCGCGCCATGATGGCTTGTACCTTAGTGGATCATGCTTTACGCCATCGGGCACAAACAGGGCGGTTAGGGCCGATATCCAGCTTCTAACCGCGATATGAGGGATCAAGGGCGGTTCATATGTCCAAAAATTTAATCTCTACCCTTGTGAAACTCGGCGTGGCGAGCCTGATCGTCGGCACGATCTTGGGGGTCACGAAGATCAACCCCCTCGACTTTTGGGAGGGGGTCATTATTTCTGCGCGGGAGATGTTCCGTAGCCTGTTCGGTATTGGGTGGGATGGGGTGAAAACCGTTGTCAGCTATACCGCCTTAGGGGCTGTGGTGGTCATCCCCATTTGGCTCATCGCAAAACTGACAAAACGATATCGTCCGAAGAAGGATGATCCCAAAAATAATAGGCCTTGAGCATAACGACTAGCGTTATGCTGGTCTTCTCGCCAAAGCTCGGGACTTGGGTAACTGTCAGTGTATCATCCAGCGGCTCACCTTAGCGCTTTGGCAAACACACGTCACATTGACCGCATACCCCAGACGGGGTTTCCCCAAAATGGCTCAACAGAATATTCCGGCGACAAACATTTGCCTCACAAAAGGCAGAGATGGCATCGAGCTTGCGGCGTTCATTGCGCTTGATGGCATTGTCCGCATCAGATTTATCAATCATTTTCCGCCGCACCACCAGATCGCCAACGCCATATAACAAAATCGCGTCCGCCGGGGCACCATCCCGCCCCGCCCGGCCGAGCTCTTGGTAATAGGCTTCAATACTGCCTGGCAAATCACGGTGGATCACATAGCGGATATCTGGCTTATCCACCCCCATCCCAAAGGCAATGGTGGCGCACACCACCATATTCGGTGCCTCCAAAAAGGCTTTCGCCCGTTCTTTGCGTTCGTCATCGGGAAGACCTGCGTGATAGGCCACCGCCTTGATACCGTAAGCGTGGAGCATCTCAGCTGTTTTTTCCGTCCCCTTGCGGGATCGGCAATAGACAATACCAGCTTGCCCTCGCCGGGCCTCCACCAAGCCACGCAATTGCCCATCGCCTTTGGTTTTCTCCCGCACCCGGATAGAAATATTAGGCCGATCAAAACCATTGACAAAAACCTTAGCTTGGCCTCTGCCAAACAATTGGGTGGTGATATCCTGACGGGTTGCCCTGTCTGCGGTGGCGGTGAAGGCTGCAATGGGCGTTTGAGGGAAAACAACCCTCAACTGGCTGAGGTTTAAATAATCTTGCCGGAAATAATGCCCCCATTGGGAGATACAATGGGCTTCATCCACCACGAAAAAGCTGACGGGCTGCTGCTGAAGGGCCTCCATCATACGGCGGGTCATCAGCCGCTCTGGCGACATATATAGAAGCTTGATGTCCCCTGCCACGGCGGCCTTCCAATCGGCAATATTCAGCGCGCGATCCCGGCCTGAATGGATCATGCCCGCGCGCACCCCCGCCGCAGCAAGCAGGTTCACTTGATTTTCCATGAGCGCAATAAGGGGAGAGACCACCACAGCAAAGCCTGGCTTCATCAAGGCAGGCAATTGGAAACAGAGGGACTTCCCCGCCCCCGTGGGCATGACGGTCAAAACATTTTCGCCCCCCATCACCGCCTCAATCACCTCTTGCTGGCCTGCGCGAAAGGTTGAAAAGCCAAAGGCGGTGGTTAAGTTTTCCACAAGCTCTAAGGGCTGTGGCGAAGGAGAGGATAAAGACATGAAACTCAAACGGGTAAAACAGAGTGATCTTAAAACTTGATTCTGACCTCAACAAAAAGCACTTTCAACCCTCCTTCCCCCAAGGACCCAAAACAGAAAATAGAACCATGCCCCCTCTCCTTCTTGATCCTGCTCTTTTTACTGAAAATGCCATCACCGCCGACACAGCGGCGATGACCGAAAAAATTGAGATGCTTTTAGCGAGCGTGCCCAGTGTGATGGAGGTGGGCGCACCCCTTGTCCGTGAACGGCGGAAGGAAAAACAAGGGCTGCTCGCCGATGAACCCCACCATGAGGATGCACGATGGGGAGAAGCCGCCGCCATGGGCCAAACTGTGCCCGTACGTATTATTCAGCCGCAAGCTGACATTACCGGTGTCTATCTTCACATTCATGGCGGCGGTCACACCTTGGGCAGTGCCGATGCGCAAGACCAAAGTTTAGCGCACTTTGCGGCGGCCTTGGGCGTCGCCGTTGTCAGTGTGGAGTATCGCTTGGCGCCGGAAAATCCTTGGCCCGCCCCCGCCGATGATTGCGAGGTGGCGGCCCTGTGGCTTACCCATCATGCAAAAGCCCTGTTCGGCACAGATAGCCTTTTCATTGGTGGGGAAAGCGCGGGCGCGCATCTTGCGCTGGTCACCATGCTCAGGCTCAAAACCCGTCATCAATTGACGCCCTTTCGTGCTGCCAATCTTGTTTATGGGGTTTACGATATGAACGGCACCCCAAGCGTTCATACATGGGGAGAGCGGAATTTAGTGATCAATACCCCTATCATTCAGTGGTTCTGTGACCAACTTTTGCCCCCTGACCAGTTTGATGTGGGTCGTCGTCGGCACCCAGACATTTCGCCCCTCTATGCTGATGTGAAGGGTCTATGCCCCGCCCTGTTCACGATCGGAACGTTAGACCCCTTACTCGATGATAGCTTATTGATGTCAGCCAAATGGGTCGTGGCAGGTAATGGGGCAGAGCTCGCCATCTATCCCGGCGGTATCCATGCTTTTACGATGCTTAAGGATCTTCCCATAGCGGAGGAAGCAAAAGGGCGCATGATCGACTTTTTGCAAAAGCATAAAAGCACAAGCTGAAAAGGTGAAGCTTATTCTACCGCTAATTTTCTAAGGGCCTCAAGCAATTGTGCCTTTGGCAAGGCGCCTTCAAACCCCGTTTGTTCATTCACGATATAGGCGGGCACCCCTGCCACCCCGCCGGCCCGAAACTCTGCGGCTTCCTCTTGAACATCTTTTACATCCTCATGGCTATTCAGCCGCTTCGCGATAGCCATTTTGTCAAGACCTGCCCGTTCTGCCACCATGCAGAGGACATCATGCTGGCTTAAATCCTCCCCATGCTGCCAATAGGCCTCAAAAAGGGCAGCGGCCATGTCATGGGGAACCTCCTCTTCATGGGCCCAGCGGAGTAACCGGTGCGCATCGGTGGTATCAGGAATAAGAGTTGGCGTGCGCAAATCAAACTCTAGCCCCACATCTAGCATCGCCTCCTTCAAGGCTTTTTCCATTTGGGTGCGAACCTCAGGGTCACGGAATTTTCTCGCCAAAGTTGCAGCACGATCTTTCCCCCCTGATGGGGTATCGGCATCGAGCCGAAAAGGGCGATAATGGACCTTCAGATCAAATTCAAAGTAAAGGGCCATGGTCGCCCAGTCTAAACCGCGAAAACCAATGTAACACCAAGGACATATGGGGTCTAATACCATATCAATCTGAAGCGGGGGGCGGGAATCATTTGTGACCATAAAGCCACAAAAGGCGGGAAGAGACAAAAAAACAACCCCAAAGCTCTTGCGCTGATGACACTTTCATAACACGCTTGGGGTGTGGGAATGGAGATCAATATGGTACAAACGGCATTAAAACAGAAGGGTTTTCCGAAAGAAGAGCTTGTTCACCATGATCATGAAGAGATGGACATATCGCGGCTGACGCGAAATGAGCAGCTGGTCCTCACCGCGCTGAAACAAGCGCAAGGCCCATTAAAGGCCTATGAGCTTCTCACCATCTTAAAGGAACATGGGGTTAAAGCGCCCATGACCATCTATCGCGCCCTTGACCGGTTAGAGGATAAAGGCCTTATTTATAAGCTGGATGCGATGAATGCTTTTGTCATGTGTCATCACACAAACCCCCACCCTCTTCGCATTTTTTTAGTTTGTGCAGAGTGTAATCGGGTCGAAGAGCTGGAAGAGGAAAGCGTCTCAACCCTCGATTGGGAAAGCTTACGCCAAACCGCGCAAGCCAGCGGTTTTTCCGCCAAAACCATGCATATTGAGATTAGAGGGTCTTGGGCTGACTGCCCTTAAGCTGCGTGGCGATCAAAGAAGATTTTCATCCATTCGGCGATGCGCAAACGATCGCTGGGCTTTTGATAGCTGGCCTCACCCATCTCTCTTACCTCTTGAGGGATGCTCTCTTTTCGGGCCGCCATAAGATCTAAGGCGAAATCTGTTTCAAATTCAGGGTGCATCTGAAAAGACAAGGCGAGGACCTTTTCATAGGCGATAACCCCATTGGGACAAAAATCAGAGCCCGCGATCCGCTGGGCGGCCGGGGGCAATCTCACCACTTGGTCTTTATGCGACACAGCACAAGAAAATTGTTGCGCTTGGTCTTGCGGGGAACGCGTCATCCACGAAGGCGCAGTTGCCGCCATATCATAGGTGTGAAGACCGACCCCCCATCCGCGGTCAGACTTTTGAACCACGCCTCCTAAAGCTTGCGCCATGATCTGGTGACCAAAGCAAATTCCCACCACCGGATGGTTTTGCCGGGTCCACTCCCTTATGCTGTCCTCTAAGGGAGCGATCCA
>JBCCMT010000025.1:0-13060 GCA_039026195.1 Pseudomonadota bacterium
CCCCACCAGGCGGGTAGTAAGATCATGGCTGCCGGATAAGCGGTCATGGCCCAATTGGCATGGGCCCGGGAGAGAAGGGCTTGTGTACAAATGATGATAAGGGGCGGAAGGATAAAGGCAAGCAGCATAAGGTCCTTTGGCGCCTCCCCCGCCGCTTGACGTTGCCGCTTTTTCAAGGTGGCCAACCCCACCAACAGGGCACTGAATAATATCGGGCCGGCCACCCCGAACTGGGCACTGAAAAACGCCCACAGCTCACCAGGGTTTAAAAGCTGGCGTCCCCAATTGGCGTTGTCCGCTGTATGGCTGAGGGTTTGAAACCCATTTTGTGCATTCCAAAGAAGATTTGGGGTGAAAAAGCTTGCCGCGACCACCGCTGCCCCCAAGAGGGGGAAGGGTTTAAGGCTTTTCCGGGCGGCGTCGGAGATGAGGATAGCGCCCCCCCAGCCCACGAAAAAATAAATCATCGCATATTTTGAAAGAAGGCCTAACCCGAGCCCTGCGCCCAATAAAATGGCCCATCCATAGGTTTGGGGGCCCTTGCTTTGGCTCAACCCCACAAGGGCATAAAGGCTGAGGGACCAAAAAAACAAAAGGGGAATGTCCGTTGAAATAATGGTGGTCCCCAGCAAAACAGCGGGCAAGGTGAGCCATAACAGCCCTGCCCAGGCCCCTATATGATCATCATAAAGACGACGCCCCGTCAGCATCAGAAGAATGGCCGTCCCCCCAATCAAAAGGGGGCTCAAAAACCGCACCGCCCAAACATGGTCCCCAAATATGGCCGTGGGCAATGCAATGACCCAGGCAATCATGGGCGGCTTTGAATAATAGCCCCAATCTAACTGCTGGCTCCAAAACCAATATTGCGCTTCATCCGGGCCAAGGCTGCTTTGATAAAAGAAAAGTGCACATAACCGCAGCAAGCTGATGGTGATCACCAGGGCCATCGCAACCCTAATAGGGTGGTCTCGCCAAAGGGTTTTGAAAAAGACAAACATTTATTTTAATCTGTATAATGTTAATTTCATGTCTTTATTATTAGAGTAATTAAACCCCTCAATCGATGATATCGCTTTGGCGTCTCTGCCCTTCGGTAAGGCCGTTAAAAAATCCTCCACCAATCGGTCTTCCACCACCACGGCCCGCCGGTTGGCTGTTGTAATCCACACTGCGGCTTCTTGCGGACCCAAAAGCTTTGTGTCCGTCCCTAAGGTAAAAACGGCAGAGGGTTCGTGATACCCCACTAGTGCCACAGGCCCTGTGTCATCCCTCAAAGGGTGAGCTTCGTGGGTGTCTAACATTTCAGCCAAACGGGGGGTGAGCAACAGCCGGTCTAAAGTGGGCAGCACCCCTTCGAAGGTGACCCAAACAAAAACAGCACTTGCCACAATGGCAATGCGCATCGCCTCGACCCTTTTTAGCCTTAAGGCTTGGATTGCAGCAAAACCGCTGGCGATAATAATCACTACTGCCGCAATATAATGCCCGACATGCGCCCCTTGGGTACTATAGGTGACCGCAAGAGTAACCATCCCCAACGCGGCCCCCACGCCGACGAGGAAGTATATCAAAGCACTGATCCGCCGTAGCCACGGGGTATCCATCTTGGGGGGGGCCGCCACAAAGGCGCCAATCAACAAGGCAAGGGCGGGATAAACCACCATGGGATAATGGGGCAGCTTCGTTGAGGTCAGTTCAAAGACAATCCATGTGGGGATGAACCAACTTAAACAAAAAGCAACAGGAAGCGCTCCCCATAGGGGAATATATCGCCGAAGCGCGGGCAAAACCATCAACGCCGCCGGCCAGAACATCGCCCAAAAGGCAAGGAAATGATAGCCAGGCGGTCCCCCATGGCGCTCTTGGCTAGAGGTCACTTTGCCCAACATATCTGTACCTAAGGCTTGTTCAAAAAACCGCCCCTCTGTGGCGATGCCAATGCCAATGGCCCAGGGCAGCGTGATCAAAAGCACAATAGTGATCCCCACGCCTAGCTTTAACCTTGGCCACCAAGGCACACCATACCCCTTTCGCCAAGAGATCAGGGCCACCCCCGCAACGGTGAAAACCCCCACCATGGGCGTGATGGGGCCTTTAATTAAAAGCCCAATGCCGATGGCGATCCAAAACCCTAACGCGGCTTTGGTGGTGGATTGATCTGGGGGCGCCAGAATAACGCGCGCCAGCGCGGCTTGCATGGCGCAAATCGTGGCCAATAACACAGCATCGGTTTTCGCGATGGAGGCCTCCCCCGCCACCACCGGGGCCGCCGCAAGCAACATGGCCCCCATAAAAGCAGCACTTCGACCAAATAGGGTGCACCCGGCCAAATAGGTAAAAACGGCGGCCAGCATGGCCCCTAACAGGCTTGGCATCCGATAGGCCCACAGCGGACGATCCTCTACATCAGCCAAAGCCTGAACGGAGGCGGCCTGCAGCCAATAAATTCCCACCGGTTTTTTATTCCGCTCTTCATTTTGATATTTGATCCGAACATAATCGCCCGTTTCCATCATCTGGGTGGAGGCTTGGATAAAACGGCTTTCATCGCGATCCAGCGGCGGGACGGTTAACAGCCCCGATAGCCCGACAATGACGGCAAAAATAGCGATCAACACAATATGTCCCCCCAATGGGGGCTGATATTGACCTCTACCCTGACTTGTCATTTTTTACTCACTTAACCGGTAAAGCGATGTCGCTTTTGTCATTCATTTTTTCTCTATTTACCGTGTTGTGAAAGACTTGGCGAGATCTTTCCCCGCCCTTCTTTTTGAAAAGAGGACCAAACAAGGTCTAGCGTCAAAAGCGAACCCGTGCTGATAGGAGAGATGGCTTATCAAACCCCTGCCCCTCTTTTTGCGCCGGCATCTTACCCGAAAACTGCCCCGCAGCTTTCCGTGGTGGTCCCCATGCATAATGAAGAGGGAAATGCTGCGGCGCTGGTGGCTGAGATTGCTGATGCGGTTCAGGACTTTCACGCGGAAATCATTGTGGTGGATGATGCGTCCACCGATGCAACGAAATCTATTCTTGTGGGCTTAAAGGCAGATTTTCCAACCCTTCGGGTTTTGGCGCACCACAAAAATGCCGGTCAAAGCCGTGCGGTTCGAACCGGGATCTTAGGGGCGAAGGGAAAAATCATTGCCACCTTAGATGGCGATGGCCAAAATTTACCCCATGATATCTCTGCCCTTTATACGCAATTAAAGCGAGACAACGCGCCAGATTCACTCGTCATGGTGGCAGGTGAGCGACAGGGCCGCCAGGACAGTCAAGCCAAACTCTGGGCCTCTAAAGCGGCTAATACATTACGAAAAAAGCTGCTTAAGGATGCAAGTAACGACACCGGCTGCGGGATCAAGGTCTTTTACCGTAACGCCTTTTTACGATTGCCTTATTTTGATCATGTGCATCGCTATCTGCCTGCTTTAATGGCAAGAGAGGGGTTTGAGGTCGAGTTTGCCCCCGTTCGGCATCGCGCTCGCGCCCATGGGACATCGAAATACACAAATTTTGGCAGAGCCGCCGTAGCTTTTCGGGATCTTATGGGGGTAACATGGCTTATTGCACGGTCTCGGAACCCTGACAGGATTGAAGAATTATAGGAAAGACTCATGGGCAAGGACGATATTCCTCTAGCTCACCTTGCGGGGTTAGGCTATGCAAGACAACAGGGACAAGGACGACTATCTATGTTTGCGATGATACCGCTTCTTGGGGTGAGCCTCATTTTATATACCATTGCCACGCTGGCCGCGGCGCCAGACTGGAGTGATGCGACCCTCTTTCAACTCACCATGGTCTCCAATGACCTTTGGACCATTAGTTTTGGGCATGGTTTCATTATCCTTTCCATGGGCTTTTTGTTTGTGGAGCTTTTGCGGGCCACCAAGACAGGCACCGATAGCTTAATCAATCACTCCCTATCGGCCCTCCTTTTTATCATCTGCTTGCTCTTGTTCATCATCGTCCCCGGTTATGGAAATTCGACCTTTTTTATCTTTATTTCCATGACATTTCTGGACTTTATGGCCGGGTTCATTGTCACCACCGTCACCGCGCGACGGGACTTTGGCGTGAACGCGTAAGATTTTGGTATCCTTAATTTAAATTCGAAATAGGGCCGATTTTCATCGATCGCTTTCAGTCTTCGTTTACAAGCTTAAGGTAAAGCTTTCTTCAGGCTGTTGCTTAGAGTGAACAACTTTTCTGCTTGAGGACCTATACTATCATGGCTGTGAAACCTGTGTTCGAGGCTGAAAATTTAGCACTGGCGCTGTCCGCAGCGGGCCAGGCTTTATTTGAATTTGATCCTCAGACCAATCGGCTGGTCTGGGCTGAACCCAATGCAGCTAGCGGTCTATTTGGGCTTGAGTCCCAAAAGCAACTTGAAGACGCCAACGCCCTCCCTGACTTTTTAGACAATAGCTTTGTGATTGAACGCCAATCGGCCGTGGAAGAGGCGCAAACCGGTTCAGGGTCTTATTGTTTAGAATATCGCCTTAATGAACGGGCGGGCGCAAAATGGGTGGAGGAACGCGGCACCTGGATGGAATTTGACGGCCGGCCCAAGCTGATTGGGGTGATCCGCCGTATCGATGATCAGAAAAAGCGCGAACAACGACTATCTTATTTGGCCAGTTATGATGAACTCACAGGCCAATTGAACCGGTCTTCTTGTAAAGAGACCCTCACTTGCGCCCTTGATGGGGTGAAGGCGGGTACGCGCAGCGGGGCCCTCCTCCTCGTCGGGATCGACAGTGTCGGTGAGATTAACAATGATTTTGGCTTTGACATTGCTGATCAGGTTATTGTGGAGGTGGCCTCCCGTATTGAAGCGGCCATTCTCAATCAAGTCATCTTGGGCCGCGTGGCGGGGACAAAGTTCAACGTGATCTTAAATGATGGGTCGACGGACAGCCTCCTTTCCATCGCGCGGCAGATTATGAACACCATGCGAGAAAGCCTTGTTCACACCCGCGCCGGGGGAATTGGTGTATCGGTTTGTATCGGGGCGACCAAATTAACTGCGCAAACTCTTTCTGCTGCAGCTGCCATGGCGGAAACAGAAGCGGCCTTTGACACCGCCCGCCGCAAAGGACCGTCCAGTTTCGAGCTTTTCAGTGAAGAAACAGAAACCGTCTCGCGCCGCCGCAAAAACACAGAATTATCCGACGTTATCTTAACCGCATTAAATGACAGACGTCTTTTCTTAGCCTATCAGCCCATCGTTGCTGATGTCGGTGTGCCTTGTACGAAATATGAATGCCTTGTGCGGATGAGAAGTCCTGATGGGCAAGAAATTCCCGCCCCCGCCTTTGTCCCCGCCGCCGAGCGCTTGGGGCTTGTGCATTTGCTTGATCGCCGTGTTTTAGAATTGGCAACCCAAGTTTTAGCTCGCATCCCAGATATTGAGCTGAATGTGAATCTATCTTGGGAGACGGTGAAAGACCCCGTTTGGGCGGAGGGATATTTATCTCATCTTCGGGCGAACCGTCATGTGACACCCCGTTTGACCATTGAGTTGACAGAAACCCAAGTGGTGGACGCCATTGAAGCGTCCATCGAATTTGTGTCGGCCATTAAAGAAATTGGGTGTAGCTTTGCCATTGATGATTTTGGGGCGGGCTACACCTCCTTTAGAAATCTGAAAGCCTTAGATATTGATGTCCTCAAAATTGATGGGTCATTTGTCTCTGGCGTGGCAGAGTCCCGTGAAAATCAACTTTTCGTCCGTACCCTTTTAGACCTTGCCCGGAATTTTGGCATGAAGACCGTGGCAGAATGGGTGGATAATGAAAGCGACGCTGCCCTCTTAAAAGCCTTTGGGGTTGATTATCTACAAGGCTTCTACCTTGGCAAACCAGAAGAAAAACCAGAATGGTCTGAGACAGGCCCTTCCGCGATGACCGCTTAGAGGCATACCGAATAAAATGAGGGGCAGATTTTAATCCGCCCGCTTCACATATTCGAGGGTTTCGGTATTCACCACGATCTTGGTTTCTGAGGCCACATGGGGCGGGACCATGACCCGCAATCCATTTTCCAAGGTGGCAGGCTTATAGGAACTCGCCGCCGTTTGCCCTTTCACGGTGGGTTCAGTTTCTGTGATTTCCAAGGTCACATGCTCGGGTAGTTTCACCCCAATGGCCCGACCTTCATGGCTTTCCACTACCACTTCCATGCCATCTTGCAGAAAAGCGGCCCGATCCCCGATCATGTCTTTTTCAATATTGATCTGCTCATAGCTTTCGGTGTCCATAAACACCAATTGATCTGCTTCTTCATAGAGGAAACTATGGTCCTTTTGTTCAAGGCGGACCCGTTCAACGGTTTCTGATGACCGAAACCGCTCATTCAACTTTCGCCCATCTAGGAGATTTTTGAGCTCCACTTGCGCATAAGCTGGCCCCTTACCGGGCTTTACCGCGCCTACCTTCACTGCCAGCCACAGGGTGTCTTGATGCTGGATCACATTACCGGGACGAATTTCATTACCATTAATTTTCATGGGGCCTCAATCATTAGAGCGCGAAGTAAGCCACCCCATAGCCGCGAATCAATATGCCCGTCCATCCCTTAGGCAAAAAACGAAATGAAGCGATATGACACCTCTACCGGGGTCAACTTCATTTTGGGGGGCGGAGAACTGTCACTTTTTCACCACACTTCATGATTTAATGGCTGTCTCAAGCCCAAATATTGCAGTGCAGCAACGATTAAGGATTGTGGTGACGTTTCCCGTGTCATATTAATTTCATACAAGCTGTTCGGAAGAAATAGCATTCATAAGAACAAAAATAACGAATAAGAATAAGGGCAATATATCCCAGGTCTACAGTTCAAACCTAAAAATAGGTGGGCTAAAAAAATCAAAAACACTGCGTCTGATCATCAGCCGCAGTGTTTTTTTATGGGGAGAGAGGAAACGGCCAAAGGGCTTAATTCTTAATCTGCGTTCCGCCTATGAAAACTTTCCCAAGGCCGGTTACATTCGCATTCCCCTCATAGGCGTCAATTGTCACCCGGCCGGACCCTTGGGTTGCGATGGTGGGATTTGTCGCCATGCCCCCAAATTCGATATCCCCTGACCCTAAAATGCGCGCGTTCAAATCCTCAGCACGCCCCTCATCAACGGTAATACTGCCAGAGCCTAGAATCTCCAACCGGGTTGGGCCATTGATCCGATCGGTGACCACATCCCCTGACCCTCTCAGGTGAACATCATAACCGCCGAGGGCTTCTTGTACCGCAATATCTCCACTGCCAAGCAAGGCAATGGTGGCCTGTTCTTGAATTGTCTTCATACGAATATCGCCAGAGCCGGTGACCTTGAGGAACGCCCGCCCGGCGTTTTGCGCCGTGATTTCGGCTGACCCTTGGATGTGAACCCGCATATATTCCTCCACATCGGCCATAGATAAAACACCCATCCCCCGCAAATGAAGGTCCGCCATTTTTGTAGGGCCAAGCTGGCCATAGATCTCAAAAACATCGGTGAATTGGACGTCCTTGAATTCGATATCTGCCTTTAACTTTAGCGCACTTTGATCAAGGAGAAGATCAATCTCATCGGGAATCGTGATGGTGACCTTGGGGTAGCTCTCTAAAAAGATATCAAACCGATCCTCCATGGATCGGCTTTCCCCATTTAACTTTTCCAGCCAGGGGCCATTTTGATAAAGGGGGGAGCCTAAACGATAAAGCTTCGCCACACTCCCCTCCTCCCCTTGCAGCTCGATAATCTGATCATTTTGTTGTAAAGTCAGTGGTCCGCCTTCATCTGAAGGGTCTATACGGACAGAAAATGCCTCCCCCCCTCGCTCAATCAGAAGTGTGCCGATAAAGTCATGGATATGGATGGCTGCAATATTCTCATAGCTCGCTTGCATAGGCGCGGCAGGATCAGCGCGAACAGACGCAAATCCCATGACCATCGCCCCCACCCCCATCGCCATAAGGATATGATATAATTTCGGTAAAGCCTGTTGCATGAGCTGCTCCCATCTATCTCTCTTTAGTACAGCTTATGAGGAGGGGGCAGAGATAGTAAGGGCCTTAAAGGAATTTAAGCCTCTAATTTTGCGAGCGCCTCTTCGGACAGTTCAAAATTGGCATATACATTCTGCACATCATCCAAATCGTCCAAGGCATCAAAAAGCTTCAGCATGGTTTCCGCCTTCCCCTCGTCAAGGGTGATGGAGAGTTGCGGCCGCCAATCGGGTTTGGCCGACTCTGGCTCACCAAATTGTTGTTCGAGGGCATTGGAAACGTCGTTCAGGTCTTCCAGCGCACAGTAAATGCTGTGTCCGTCTTCGGAAGAAGCAACGTCATCGGCGCCCACCTCAATCGCCGCTTCCATCACGTCATCTTCGCTGCCGATCTCCGCTTTATATTCCACCAGGCCCACACGATCGAAGCCAAAGGAGACCGAGCCGGTCTCCCCTAAATTGCCACCATATTTGCTAAAGGTGCTGCGCACCTCTGATGCCGTGCGGTTCCGGTTATCGGTCAACGCCTCCACCAAGACACCGACCCCCTCCGGCCCCCGGCCTTCATAGCGGATTTCTTCATAATTATCACCCTCCCCCGCGGCAGCCTTTTTGATGGCGCGCTCGATATTATCCTTCGGCATGGATTGAGATTTGGCGTTTTGCACTGCGAGCCGTAGGCGGGGGTTCATGTCCGGGTCGGGCGCCCCCATTTTGGCGGCCACCGTGATCTCTTTGGATAATTTTGAGAACAGCTTTGACCGCTTGGCGTCTTGCCGCCCTTTACGGTGCTGAATATTTGCCCATTTTGAGTGACCTGCCATGGTGAGCTGTCTCCGCTAATCTAAAATCTGAAAGTGGGAATGGTCTAAACCATAAGGGGACCGGTTGGGCAAGGGCGTCCTTAATCCTTTAACGCTGCCGCCAAATAATCAATCAAGGCGCGTAGGCGGGCGGGCATATGGGTTAGGGGAGGATAAACTGCGTAAAGGTTAGAATCTGCCCAGCGATAATCCGGGAAAATTTCCCTTAAGCGCCCCTTTTTAAGCTCCCCCTCTAAAATAAAGCGCGGCGCCATCACAAGGCCATGTCCTCGGACAGCGAGGTCTCGCAAAATATCGCCGTTATTGGCGCGGACCACAGAGCGCAAGGTGATATGCCCTTTCTCCCCCTCTGGCCCTTGCCATTTTAAAATCGTCCCTTGGGTGTCATTGGTGTAAACACAAGCGGGAAGGTTCGATAAGTCTTTAGGATGCTGAAACTCTGAATGCTGATCTAAAAATGCAGGCGACGCACAAAGAGCAAAATCAATGGCGCAAAGCCGCCGCGCCATAAGGGTTGAGTTTTCCAATTGACCAATACGCAACGCCAGATCAACCCCTTGCGCCACCAAATCTATTTGCGCATCGCTCAAATCTAAGTCCAGCTCCACCTCCGGGTGTGCCCGCATAAAGCCATCTATGATATTGGGTAAGCTACACAGACCGAATGACAGGGGCACCGTGAGGCGGATTGACCCTGACAGCGTGCCTGCGCCGGCTTGCAAGGTCCCCTCAAGCTCATCAAGGGCCGATAAAATATGGGATGAACCATTGAGATATGCCTCCCCTGTGGAGGTGAGGGTCAGCCGCCGGGTGGTCCGCTGGACCAATTGTACCCCAAGACGCTGCTCTAACGCTTTTAACCGTCGGCTGACGGCAGAGGGGGCCACGTCAAGCTCCGCCGCCGCCGCAGAAATGGTACCGGTACGGTGGATAATTTGAAACATGGCCATGTCATCAAAGCGGTCCATGGGGGCTCCTTAATTCTTAGACCTAACCTGCAAGTTGGGGCGGCACAGCCCGCGCCAAACGCCCCCCCACCCGCACGGCCCATGCCCCTTTGGCTAACCCTGTTTTATCGTCTGTATCAACCACTATACCGCAAATGGTGGCGGGCCCCGTTGCGGGGGTAAAGCGCCCAGCTTTGATTTTTGTTACCATGGTTTCAACGGGGACGGACTTTTCCATGCCAATGACACTGTCATAATCGCCGCACATGCCAGCGTCAGTTTGAAAGGCGGTGCCGCCTTCAAAAATTTGCACATCGGCCGTGGGCACATGGGTGTGGCTGCCGCAGACAAGGCTCGCTCGGCCGTCCAGATAATGGCCGATGGAATATTTCTCGGAGCTGGCCTCCGCATGGATATCCACCACAATGGCGTCAGCCTCTCGTCCAAGCTCCACCACTTCCAGCTCTCGGTCGAGGGCGGGGATCATGTCATCCATGGGGTTCATAAACCGCTGACCATGAAGCTGCACCACCAACACCCGCTGGTCTTTCGCGGTTATATAAAGCCCCGCCCCCCGGCCCGGATTGTCCTTTGGAAAATTAGCGGGCCGCAAAAGACGCGCCTCATCATCAAAAATGCGCAAATCATCCCGTTGATCAAAGGCATGGTTGCCGGTGGTGATACAATCCACCCCGGCGGCGAAAAGATCCTCACAAATCGCAGCCGTAATGCCAAAGCCGCCGGCCGCATTCTCCCCATTGACGATCACAAAATCGAGGCCCCATTGGTCTCTTAATTCAGGCAGGCGCTCCACCACCGCTGTGCGGCCCGACCGGCCCATAATGTCTCCTAAAAAGGCAAGACGCATTTTGTTTTATTCCTACAGTGAAGGGCCGTCATAGAAGGAATAAGACCAAAGGGATAGGGCTTAGCGTAAACTGTGGGTTTCTATAAATGTCATCCCGGAAAGCCAATAGGCTTGTCCGGGATCTATAATAGAAGATGTCCGTCTGCTCGAATAAAATTTAATATTATAAAGTATGGGTCACGGATAAGTCTTACGACTTTCCGGGATGACATCATTTACTAATATCACTCAGAAAATATTCTAAGACCCCATATTCTGGCTCACCACACTTAGGCGCGGGCCCCGCATGGCGGCGAGCGCGGCTTTCAATGTTTCGACACTCCCCGGCCCGTCGGTGACCGCAAGAGCGCGGCCGAGCTCATGGGGGTAATTCTCCGCATCCACCACAAGCACCTCTGGTTCGATGAAGACCACCCGGGTGCCCGCCATAATCTGGTCATGCCACCCCTCTAAGGTTTCGCGCCGACGCCAGGTGGGCGCGATCAGCACATCCGGCGGGGCCTCCCGCGCCATGGGCTCGGTGATAATTTCAGGGAAGCCGGGCCGGGCCACATCGCCGATATGGGCGGAGATCACATCATAGTCGAGGTCCCCCGCCTGCAGGGCCGCCACCGTGCGCGAACAGGTGCCAATGACATAGGCATGTTCATCATTGCGCACCATGGAGGCTTTTAGCGCTGCGATATCCATCGATCGCCCCGCCAGCCGCATTTGAAACGCGTTATAGGCTTGTCGACCGCGCAGGCATAAAGAGTTCTCTTCATCCCAAAGCCGGGCGAGCATCTCAAACCAAGGGCCATAATCATGCCCCCTATAATCCTTATGGGTCATATATACGCGGATAGAGCCCCCCGCCATTTCCGTCATGGACCCGCGAATGATCCGTAAGCCCACTTGCGACGCAAGATATTCTAAGGTGGCAAGGGAATAAACCCCCTTGGCATCCCGATGAAAGGGGCTGGTCAATGTGCGTGTCAGGGCAAGGGCCGCATAAGGGGTTTCAAGAACGAAAACCCCGTCTTTCGCTAAAAGGGTTTTGACCCTTTCCAAATAGACCACGGGCTCTTCCGCCTGCTCTAAAGAGCCGATGGAGGTGATGATATCAAAGCCCTCATCAGCAATTTTCGTCAGCGCCTTGCCCGCATTTTGAGAGAGAAAATCAGCGGCAATTCCCACGCCCCAATCTTGACTTCCCGTCTCGCTTAAACGCGCATCCACCCCCACAGGGGTAATCCATCTGGGGTAAGCACTTAAAAGGGTGCCCGTGCCACAGTGAATGTCGAGTGCCTTGCCGTCTCGGGTGGTTACCATCTCCAGGGCGCCGGCCACAACACTCCGCAGACGGTATTGTTCTGTCCAGGATAGGGATTGGGGGACATGTTGATACCCCTCTTCCCCCGTGGTGGCCCGTTGTAATAACCCGCAGCCCCCCTCACCGCTGGCGTCCCCACAAAAGACCCAGGCATTTTCACCTGTTAATGTGAAGGCAGGTGTTAAATGCTGACTTCCACATGCCCGACATGTGGATAAAAATGACGTTGCCATAAATGATAGGGCCTTACTCAACCAATACCGATAAGATGTCTTTTGCCCTATCGTGGTTAAATCGTGATGAACTTCACGCTCATAAATCGCTAAGGTTTTCTTTACCCTCTCTTCATCTCTGTAAACAGATTGTTTGAGAAATCTCATCGTTTTGAGATGGG
This sequence comes from Pseudomonadota bacterium, assembly GCA_039026195.1. Taxonomy (GTDB): domain Bacteria; phylum Pseudomonadota; class Alphaproteobacteria; order Caulobacterales; family Parvularculaceae; genus Parvularcula. The sequence goes on from JBCCMT010000025.1 coordinate 12,343, forward strand.
TTCACCATGAACGGCGCAAGGCTTATCTTTACGTTCTTGTGCTCTTTTTCTTTAAGGGGTAACGATCAGCCCAATCTCGCCTGGAAGGAGCCTAAGATGACCCAACGCCCCGTTCGCAAAGCTGTTATTCCCGTGGCCGGTCATGGGACCCGCGTGCTTCCCGCCACAAAAGCCATCCCTAAAGAGCTTCTGACCGTCGTCGACCGCCCCTTGATTCATTACGTGGTGGATGAGGCCCGTGAAGCCGGGATTGAACATATCGTCTTTGTCACCGGCCGGGGGAAAGGTGCCATTGAAGATTATTTTGACCATGCGGTGGAACTTGAGACAGCGCTACAGGACAAAAACAAAACAGCTATTTACGAAGACACCATGTCTTCCCTTCTCCCCGCAGGCGCAGCATCTTTTACCCGGCAACAGGCGCCCCTAGGGCTTGGCCATGCCATTTGGTGTGCGCGGGATATTATTGGCAGAGACCCTTTTGCGATTTTGCTGCCCGACGTCATTATTCGCGGGGAAAATGGGTGCCTTAAACAAATGGCTGATCAGTACAAAGACGGGGCGAACATCATTGCGGTGGAACCTGTCCCAGAAACGGAAGTAGATAAATACGGCATTATCGCGCCGAAGGGTGATACCGACGGGCCGTTGATTGAAATGTCCGGCATGGTGGAGAAGCCTTCCGTTAAAGAGGCCCCTTCAAATCTGTCCATCACAG
>JBCCMT010000026.1:0-12994 GCA_039026195.1 Pseudomonadota bacterium
ACTAACGAAATTACTTTTAGTTTATGAGTTATGTCTTTGAGTAAACGCTGTTAACGTAACGTTTACTGATTACCTTCATTTATTTGCATTCGGATGTTAATCCCTCTGTAATCGTATAATTTTTGCTTTCTAATCAACGGGAAAGCTGCGGCCTTCTTTTGGCCGATGAGGATCTGTGGAAGAAACAAATATGGACAATAATGATCAACAGCAACACTTCTCAGCTTTCAAAGATGGGTTAAGGGATTATTTTGGAACCGATGTCTATAATAGCTATTTTGATGCATTGGTTTTGGGGGAATGGAATAAAAATAGCGTCATATTAAAAGCAAAGAATAGTTATTCAGCTGATTTGATTACGGAACGTTACGGAAAGCCCATTGGTGAAGTGTGGTGTAAATATTGTGGGCCTGTGGATAGTATTGAGGTGGAGGGGGCCTCCACCCCCATACAGTCCTATATCAAAGCCCCCGATCCATCGTCCTCAGCTTCTTCTATGTCTGCAAATGGGTTGAACTTGGCAAAGGCCTCCCCTTTCCGGCGGGAGGGTTCAAAGGGCAAGCCGGATGACGCTTCTGCCCAGGCTGCTTTTCATCCTGCCCCGTCTTTTCGTGAAGACAAAGATAATCCCTTTTTCCCCGTTGAAGAGGATCGTCAGCGGGATGCCCATATTCCTGAATGTGTTGGCAGCGGTACCCTTAACCACGCCATGAGCTTAGATCGCTATTGCGTGAACGAGACCAATCAATTGGTGCGCCATGCGGTAACCCGTTTATTAGATACAGGTTCAGGGCCGATCACCTATCTATATGGGGGGAATGGCCGGGGGAAATCTCACCTCTTAAACGCCACCGCCATGGAATGGCTTCGTCGTCGGCCTAATGACAAGCTGATGTATTTGACTTATGATAGTCTGGTGGCGGATGTTTCAGATGCCTTTATCTCGAACAGCCAAAAAGACCTTCGTCGTTTTCTGCAAGATACGGATGTTTTGGTCTTTGATGATGTTCATATGTTACGGGGCCGAAAGCGAACCCAAGAGGAGCTAGCTTGTTTGATCGAACGGCTTCACCAGGCCGACAAACCTGTCTTGGTGGCTGGCGCCTCCTCCCCCTCTGAGCTGGCGGAGACGGGAATTTCCGAGCGCCTTGCGGATCGTTTGGCAGGCGGGGTCAGTGTCGGGATTGAGGCACCAAATTATGAGCTGCGCTTGCGGGTGGCAAGCCAAATGGCTGATGCCTTTTTGGCGCGCACAGGCTTTTCCATGGCCCAGCGGCATTTGGATTTGATTGCCCGCCGGTGCGATACATCTATCCGAGAATTAGAGGGCATGATCCGAAATTTTGAATTGGCGATGGATGCGCGTCAGGGCATGGCCTTTACCGATGATGAAGTACGGCGCATGATTTCTGACCGTCTGATGGGACGTCGGGAGGGAACGTCGATTGACGAGTTGTTTAACTTCACAGCGGAGGTTTTCGGGCTTTCCCGCGCCGATATGCAAGGCAAATCCCGCCAGCAAGCCATTGTTCGTGCACGGCAAGCCTTTTGCCTTGTGGCACGCAAAAAGACAGAGGCGTCCCTAACGGCGATTGGGGCTATGGTCAGCCGTGATCATACCACCGTGATGCATTCTGTGAAAAAGGCAGAAATTATCGCAGGCACTGATGCTTCCTTTGGCGATAAGATTAGCCGTATTTTCGATGAGTTTGATCGGGGATAACGCGCCTCTGCCTTAAGCGATCTGTTAAAAGCCTCTGGTCTTTCGGGGCGGGCTGTGGTTATATCAACGACCCAAATACATCATTTTCAGGTCCCGTTATGAAGGTCACTATTGAGCGTTCCACCCTGTTAAAAGCCCTTGGCCATGTGCAAAGTGTTGTAGAGCGGCGCAACACCATTCCCATTTTGTCAAATGTGCTGATCCGGGCAGAGGGGGGAACCCTTGCCCTCACGGCCACAGACCTTGATATCGAAATTATTGAAAAGGTCCCCGCTGATATTGAAACGCCCGGTGCGGTGACAGCGTCGGCGGTGACGTTATTTGATATTGTTAAAAAACTGCCCGAAGGCGGACAAGTTCAGTTTGAAGCGAAACCTGAGGGCGGGCGGCTTTCTATTTTATCCGGGAAGTCTTCCTTTGAGCTGGCGGTGTTGCCGGATCAAGATTTTCCCTCTCTCTCCCAAGATGATGGGGGGGATGAATTTAAGATGCCGGCGACGGATTTGCGGCGGCTTATCGACAAAACACGGTTCGCTATGAGCCAGGAAGAAACGCGCTATTATTTAAATGGCATCTATCTCCATGCGTTTACCGAAGGGGAAGCGAAAAGCTTGCGCGCCGTTGCCACCGATGGTCACCGCTTAGCGCGTCTTGATGCGGCTCTCCCGCAAAAGGCTGAAACCATCCCTGGGGTGATTATTCCACGAAAAACCGTGTTAGAGCTTCGCCGCTTATTAGATGATGCGGGTGAAGAGGTGTCCATCATTGTTTCGACATCGCGCATTCGGTTTTTATTCGATGATATTGTGCTAACATCTAAACTCATTGATGGGACATTCCCTGATTATGCCCGGGTCATCCCCACAGGAAATGACAAGGTCATGAAGGTAGACAATGCCGATTTCCGTAAAGCGGTGGATCGCGTTTCCACCGTGTCCGCTGACAAAACCCGTTCGGTCAAACTATCCTTAGGCGATGACCGGCTTGAGCTATTGGTCAATAACCCTGAAACCGGCAGTGCCACAGAAGAGCTTTCCGTTGATTTTGGGACTGACCATTTAGATATTGGGTTTAATTCAAAATATCTTTTGGATATTGCGAGCCAAGTGGACGGGGAGACATCCTTATTTCATTTCGCTGATTCGGCCTCCCCCACCATCATCACAGATGTGGATGACCCCCAAGCCCTTTATGTCCTTATGCCTTTACGGGTTTAGGGGGTAAGGAAGTGGCCATGCGCCGTATCCGGCGGATTACGTTACAAAACTTCCGAACCTATGGTTTTCTTGATTTCTCCTTACCCGGCAAATCTGTTGCCTTGACCGGCGCAAATGGGGTGGGGAAAACCAATCTGATCGAAGCGCTTTCTCTTATGTCCCCAGGGCGGGGAATGCGCCGGGCGAAACTAGACGAGATTGCGCAACAAGGAAGCAGTGGGGACTGGGGGATTGGTCTCTCTCTTAAGGAAGATGACAACGCCGAAGCGGTGCAGTTGGCCTTGCAAATTCGTCATGACGCGCCCACCAAAAAATTATGCCGCGTGAACGGCGACCCCGTCCCGACAATTGGTCGGTTTGCCGAGTATATTCGGTTTACATGGCTTACCCCAGCGCAGGATCGTCTGTTTATGGAAGGGGCCGCTGAACGACGGCGGTTTTTAGATCGCATGGTGCTCGCGCAAAACACCGCCCACGCCCAGGTGTCGAGTGCATATGAAAAGGCGATGCGCCAACGTCAGGCGATTTTGGCAGACCCAAGTGACCAAGACCCCCAACTGCTTGACGTTTTAGAAGGACAGATGGCCCAAAATGCCGTGGCCATCGCCGTGGGCCGGAGCCATATGGCAGATATTTTAAGGGAAGGGTATAAAGCGCTACATGAAGGGGCTTTTCCAAACGCACAAATATCTTTGCAAGGAACATTAGAAGAGGCCTTGGCGAAAGAGGGCGCTGAAGAGGTGCAGGCGAAGTATCAGCAAAATCTACACGGGGCCCGGCGTCGCGATGCCCAGGCCGGCAGATGTTTGCTAGGGCCACATCGGTCTGATCTGTTTGTCATGCATGACCAAAAGCAACAGCCCGCTCGGCTTTGCTCCACGGGTGAGCAAAAGGCGTTGCTCATCGGTCTTGTGCTCGCCCATGCGGCGGCGTTGCATAAGCAAAGCGAAATCCCCCTTATCCTGCTGCTGGATGAGGTGGCCGCCCATCTGGATGAAGACCGCAGAGCGGCCCTGGCAGATATTTTAGACAGTCTCGATTGTCAGGCCTTTATGACGGGCACCGATGCGAGCCTATTCACCCCGTGGGGCGTACGGGCGACCCATCTGCAAGTGCAACAAGGCGGGGACGTGGTGGAGGCGTGAGCGCGTTTCAAGAGCGCCCCTGGGGGGGTGAAAAAGAGGCCCCAAAGGCGCGGGACCGCTGATTTCAGTCTTTTTATTTCTCGTCGAATCATGACACAGAAAGCACTTAAAAAATAGAATAAAAACAAAGGTTTTTTCACTTCCAAAACCCTATTAGAGGATTGGACCTGAAGGATATTTTCCGCTATAAAACTGTATGAGAATTCTAATGAAAAATAAGTGGGTCAAACGATGAGTGGGGATGCGGCTGAGGCGCCTCACCCATCTGAAAATGAGGCGAATGGCGTCTCTCCTTCTGCTGAATATGGGGCGGAGAGTATTAAGGTTCTTAAGGGCCTTGATGCAGTGCGTAAACGCCCCGGCATGTATATTGGGGACACGGATGATGGCTCCGGCCTGCACCATATGGTGTATGAGGTTGTGGATAATGCCATTGATGAGGCCTTGGCCGGGCATTGCGACACCGTTGAAGTGGAATTGAATGCCGATGGCTCCGTCACGGTACGGGACAATGGCCGGGGCATTCCCACGGCCATCCACCCCGAAGAGAGGGTGTCAGCGGCGCAAGTGATCATGACCCAGCTTCATGCTGGCGGGAAGTTTGACCAAAACAGCTATAAGGTGTCAGGCGGCCTCCACGGTGTGGGGGTGTCTGTGGTCAATGCGCTGAGTGATTGGCTTGATCTTAAGATCAGTCGGGGCGGTAAAACCCATGAAATGCGCTTTCACCATGGGGAAGCAAAAGACGATTTAAAAACCACAGGAGATACGGAAAAGACGGGTACGGAGGTCACCTTTCATCCCTCCGCAGATATTTTCACAATTACAGAGTTTGATTTTGATACCCTGGAAAAACGTCTTCGGGAATTAGCTTTTTTGAACTCTGGCGTCAAAATTATTTTGCGAGACCATCGCCATGTGGACCCCGTGGAAGAGGTTTTGGTTTATGAAGGGGGGCTTGAGGCCTTCGTTCGGTATCTAGATAAAACAAAGCAACCTGTTCTATCCGCCCCGGTCACATTCTCCGCTGAAAAAGATGGCATCACCGTTGAAGCTGCCATGTGGTGGAATGATGCGTATCATGAACGTGTTCTTTGTTTCACCAACAATATTCCCCAGCGGGATGGGGGAACCCATTTGGCGGGGTTTCGAGCGGCTCTGACACGGGTTGTGAATAGTTATGCAACGTCATCTGGGCTTTTAAAGAAAGAAAAAGTGTCATTATCTGGCGATGATGCGCGGGAGGGGTTGACTTGTGTTCTTTCTGTAAAGGTGCCTGATCCAAAGTTCAGCTCCCAAACAAAAGATAAACTTGTGAGCTCTGAGGTGCGCCCGATTGTGGAAAGCGCTGTCAACGGGGCACTCAGCTATTGGTTTGAAGAGCACCCTGCCGAAGCTAAAAAGATTGTCCAAAAGGTGGTGGAGGCCGCCGCAGCGCGGGAGGCCGCCCGTAAAGCGCGGGAGCTTACACGGCGGAAGGGCGCGCTTGATATCTCGTCCCTGCCCGGAAAACTCGCCGACTGTCAGGAGAAAGACCCTGCGAAATCTGAGCTTTTTATCGTAGAGGGCGACTCCGCGGGTGGGTCTGCGAAACAAGCGCGAAATCGAGAAAACCAGGCCATTCTCCCTCTAAAAGGGAAAATTTTAAATGTGGAGCGGGCACGGTTCGACAAAATGTTATCCAGCCAAGAGGTGGGAACCCTCATCACCGCTTTGGGTACTGGTATCGGTCGCGATGATTTTGATATTGACAAGCTGCGCTATCACAAAATCGTGATTATGACCGATGCGGATGTGGACGGGGCCCACATCCGCACCCTTTTATTGACCTTTTTTTACCGGCAGATGCCGGAGCTTGTCCGCCGCGGCTATCTTTATATTGCGCAACCCCCCCTCTATAAAGTGATGCGAGGGAAGTCTGAGCAATATTTGGTCGACGAAGCGGCGCTTCAGAATTATCTTTATGATGAAGGTTTAGGGGATGCCAAGCTTCGCCTGGCCACAGGGGAAGAAATGATGGGCGCCGACCTTAGGGAAGCGATCTCCGCTGCCCGGTTGGCACAGGCCCGGCTTGATGCGTTTCCGGACCGCTTCCCCCGGAGTGTCATTACCCAGGCTGCCATGGCCGGGGCTATAGGCGCCGATGAGATAACGGAGGTCATCGCCACGCAACTTGCCAGCCGTCTTAATCGCGTGGCAGAGGAATTTGAGCGTGATTGGGCCGTGACGTTAGATGGGGAAGGGGGCCTTATCGCCATTCGTGAGGTGCGCGGGGTTGAAGAGCGTTATGATCTAACCATTGATTTATTGGTCAGTGGGGATGCAAAAAGATTGGCTGAGGCCATTGAACCTTTGCGGGAGATATTTGATCAGCCCGCCACGCTTATCCGTAAAGATATCGAGACAGAGGTCCACGGGCCAGGAACCCTGTTGGAAGCCGTGCGTAAGGCGGGGGCCCATGGCCTTAAAATGCAGCGTTATAAAGGTCTTGGGGAGATGAACCCCGACCAATTGTGGGAGACCACGCTGGATGAGAATGCGCGTCAGCTTCTCCAAGTTCAGATCGATGAGGCGGACGCTGCGGATGATATTTTCAGTCGCCTGATGGGAGATGTGGTGGAGCCCCGGCGTGAATTTATTCAGTCCAATGCACTATCCGCTGAGTTGGACGTGTAAGTTTTCTTCTGAAAATATTGAATGGATGGGTTTTTGCTCATAGCTTATCCTTAAGAAGATTATCATCCCTACCTAATAAAAAAGCCCCTTATAAGACAGGGGCTTTTTTAGAGCATCGCGTAAAAAGCATGCCCTGGACCCCGATCCGGGGTGCGCAACGGTTTTTATTTTTCGTGATGCGACTTCTAAAAACAAGAGCGAAATACAATTATTCAAGTTTATTGCATTTCGCTCCACTATCTATATTCGAAAAAAGAGTCTCTTTCATCCTATTTTGCGTGGTCGAAAAGAAAGAGACCCTGTTTTAAATTTAGACACTATAATACATGTCGAATTCTACCGGGTGCGGTGTTGTATTATAGCGAACAACCTCTTCCCGTTTAAGGTCAATATATCCATCGATTTGATCGTCGTTGAACACGTTGCCCTTTTTCAAGAAATCGCGATCGGCATCTAGGGCCTCAAGGGCTTCTTCCAAAGAGGCGCATACGGTGGGAATGCCTACCTGTTCCTCAGGGGCAAGATCATAAAGATCTTTGTCCATCGCATCGCCGGGATCAATTTTATTCTCAATCCCGTCAAGACCCGCCATCAACAGCGCAGCAAAGGTTAAATAGGGGTTGCCCGCAGGGTCGGGGAAACGGGTTTCGATGCGTTTCGCATTTGGTGAGGCAACCCAGGGGATCCGAATAGAAGCTGATCTATTCCGCGCAGAATAAGCCAGCATGGTGGGCGCTTCAAACCCAGGGACAAGACGCTTATAACTATTGGTGCTTGCATTGGCAAAGGCGTTTACTGCGCGGGCATGTTTGATGATCCCGCCAATATAATGCAAACATGTCTCTGAAAGATCTGCATAACGATCACCCGCAAAAACAGGTTTGTTTGCCTTCCAAATGGATTGGTGCACATGCATTCCAGACCCGTTATCTTGATAAATGGGTTTAGGCATAAAGGTGGCTGTCTTGCCAAAGGCGTGGGCCACTTGATGAACCACATATTTATAGATTTGCATCTGGTCAGCCATTTTGACCAATGTGTTGAATTTCATCCCCAATTCGTGCTGGGAAGGGGCCACCTCATGGTGATGCTTTTCTGGGGTAATCCCCATTTCAGCCATATAGGTCAGCATCTCAGACCGTAGGTCTTGTTCTGAATCCACTGGGGGCACAGGGAAATATCCCCCCTTCTCGCGGGGGCGGTGCCCCATATTGCCGCCATCATATTCGCGATCCATGTTATAAGGACCTTCGGTGGAATCAACAGCAAAACCCATATGGTCCGCATGGGTTGAAATACGCACATCATCAAAAACGAAAAATTCAGCTTCCGGTCCAAAATAGGCCGTGTCCCCAATGCCGCTTGATTTTAAATAGGCCTCCGCCGCTTTTGCAGTGGTGCGGGGATCACGAGAATAGGGCTGACCGGTGGAGGGCTCTAAAATATCACATGTGATTGACAAGGTGGATTGCGCAAAAAAGGGATCTACGACGGTGGTGGATGTATCCGGCATCAAAATCATGTCGCTTTCGCTAATGCCTTTCCACCCGGCAATGGAGGAGCCATCAAACATGGTGCCGTCTTCAAATAAATCTTCGTCCACCATGGCGACGTCAAAGGTGACATGTTGCCATTTCCCGCGGGGGTCAGTGAAACGTAAATCGACAAACTTAACGTCGTCATCTTTAATGGTTTTGAGGATATCTTTCGCAGACATGAAAAACCTTCTTTTGCTGAGCTATATCGAACCAGAACGGTCGATTTCGAATACACTTAAGACTATGCAGGAGAATGCGGGAGGGAGGCAAGGATTTGACGGTAAAAAGCAATTATACACTATTTAAGTGAAATAATTTAGAATTTTATAGCGAAAATAGATCGATATATAATATTATCAATACTAGCATAACGCGCTTGCACATTTAGCCCTTTTGGCCAATTTTAGGCTCTGTCCCGTCCAAGAGGCGTAAGATATTTGGTTTATGGCGCGCAAAAATAAGGCCTGTCATCACCAAGCTCCCCCCGAAGAAAGCAAACTGGCCGAAAACAAGAAATAAAAACGGGGTGATCCCTGCCATAACTAGGGCAGATAGGGACGAATATCGACTAATGGCAGCCGTGGCGAGCCAAAGCCCTCCCGCCACCAGCATGATGGCGATATTAAATCCCAACAGGGTGCCGATAAAGGTGGCCACCCCTTTCCCCCCTTTGAATTTAAGATAAAGCGGGAAACAATGGCCGATAAACGCCGCCGCGCCAGCAATCGCCATCACCATTTGATTTCCGTTGGTCAAAAGCGCGACAATAAAAACAGCAATAGCCCCCTTCCCACTGTCGAGGAGTAGGGTGAGGAGGGCGAGATCTTTCCGCCCCGTGCGGAGGACATTTGTCGCCCCAATATTGCCAGAGCCAATATTTCTAACATCCCCCAAACCTGCCATCCGGGTGAGAAGAAGCCCAAAGGGGATAGACCCTAAAAGATAAGCGAAAAGAGCGAATAATAAATGGGTCATTATAAAGACTTTCAGAAAGACAAAATTTGATCATTATACATGTTGATGAAGCCATTCTAACACCGCCATGCGCGCCACCACACCTTGGGTCACTTGGCTGCGGATGAGGGATCGAGACATATCATCAGCAACAGCATCATCAATCTCCACCCCTCTATTCATGGGCCCAGGATGCATCACAAGAGCGTTAGGTTTTGCTGCTTTTAGGGTCTTAAGGGTCACCCCAAAAAGATGATGATAGTCTGCCTCCGACAGGCCTAATCCTGTTTGCATCCGCTCTTTTTGGATGCGCAAGGTCATCACAATATCTGCGCCATGTAGGCCGCTTTCGAGATCCTCATGCATGGTTTTAACCCCTTTGGGGGCTTCGGGGGGGAGAAGGCTGGCGGGGCCCACAAGCTTGATGGTGGTCCCCAGCTGGGCGAAAACCTCAATCGCAGAGGCCGCCACACGGGAATGGAGAATATCCCCGGCAATGGTCAGGGTGATATCCCGCAAGCCCTCCTTCGCTGTGCGGCCCAGGGCATGAAGCACCGTGCCCGCATCAAGCAGGCCTTGGGTGGGGTGGCCAAGCGCCCCCTCCCCAGCATTGATAATATGGGTAGGGTAGCCCTCAGCCTCCACCGCCGCAATGGCGCGATAGATGGTCCCCGGCTCCGTCGCGCGAAGCACCAAGATATCTGCCCCTTGGGCCGCTAAGGTGAGGACCGTGTCCGTCAGGCTCTCCCCTTTATGCACGGAAGAGGCTGCCACAGGCACCATAGAAACCATGGCCCCAAGGCGCTTTGCTGCCACCTCAAAGGAAAGATTCGTACGGGTCGAATTTTCGTAAAAGAGATTATATTGCAATTTGCCCACTAGGGTCTGAGCGGGATATTCTCGATCATCAAATTGTCGGCGTAACACCAAAGACCGGTCGAGCAGCTCAAAAATTGTGGGCTGGCCAAGAGAGGCAATATCGGTGAAGTGTCGAAGGGGGGGAGGGGCCATATTCAGGGTCACCTTGGCGTTAACGATTGAGCCGATCCAGCGCCCCTTGTAAAATATGCGTGGCCGCCATTTGATCAATCAGGCTTTCGCGCTTTTTTCGGCTGGTGTCGAGGGCGATCAGCTCCCTCTCTGCGGCGGCGGTGGACAGGCGCTCATCCCAAAAGGCGACGGGGAGGTCCGTATGGCGGGCGAGATTTCGGGCAAAGGCCCGGGCGGACTGGGCGCGGGGGCCCTCACTCCCGTCCATATTGAGGGGGAGGCCGAGGATCAACCCCACGATATCGCGCTCTTTGGCTAAGCTTAAAAGCTGTTCTACGTCTTTTGTGAATTTTTGCCGCTTGATCGTGGTGACAGGGGTTGCCAAACTCCGCCCTTCAGAGGTGACGGCAACCCCGATGGTTTTCGTGCCCAAATCAAGCCCTAAGAGAGGACCGGCTGGGACATTTTCCATGGCGCTCAAAAACGGATCATCCATCGCTCTGCTTTGGTCTGCCTTTGCTTTTATCGCAAGTGCCTTTCTGGCAAGGGCTTTTGCGAGTGAAGCTGAGGGCGCGCTGGCGTCGCCACTGCACGTTGAAGCGCCTGCAACCCTTCCCCCTTGGGTGAAAAGCCAATGGGAGAAAGATATTCCGGTTTTTGTGACGTCCTATCGGACGCTTTTTCGCACGCCGTTGGCCCAAGATATTTCTATTACGACCGATTATAAGCCAGGGGGGTATGCGGATATGAGCCTGGCGGCCTTTGCCTGGCCGTCGGGGATTTCGATCACGTTGACGGGCGGCGGATGGCAACGAAAAAGTCAAACCGGCCAAGGCGCCTTAGAACAGAATTTGGCCCATGAATTGGCCCATCTTTGGCAATTAGCCCTTTATGATGATCCGACTGAGCCCACTTGGGTGCATGAAGGATTTGCCGAAGCGCTTGCCCTGACAGCGCTTGCGCATTCTCAAATTTGGGGCACTGATGAGATAAAAGCCTGGCGGCGGGCGGCTGAAAAAAGATGCGGCAAGGCGATGGCGCAGGGGCGATTGAGCCATATTTTCCAAACGCAAAATGACGATGCTGCCTATGGCTGCGGCTTTGTTCTGATCGACATGATGGCGGAAATGTCTGACCAAACGCCAGTAGCGCTGTATAAAAGCTATGTGGAGGCGAGACGCCGTCATCTTTCGTTAGAGAAAATTTGGGAAGAGATCCTTGGCCCCCTTCACGCAGGTCAAATCGAGCGATTTGTTTCCAATGATTATTCCCGCGCCCGGGGAGAGGTCATCATCCGAAATCTTCGCGCTGGACGGCTGTAAGCCTCGCTGGTAGGCGAGGTTTTCTGAACAAGGGGTGCCCCCATGGTGGGGAGAAATATCGCGGAAAGGAATATCCCATGAGTATCGATAAAGATACGGTGCAAAAGGTGGCCAAACTGGCGCGGCTCTCGCTGCCGGCGGATCGCCTTGAGCCTATGGCGAAGGAAATGTCGAGTATTTTAGGATGGATTGAACAACTCCAGGAGGTGGATGTGGACGGGGTCGCCGCCATGGCCTCGACCGTAGATGTATCCCTCCCTTTGCGAAAAGATGTGCTGGCGACGGACGAAACGGGTGGCGGGCGCCCTGATGATGTGGTGGCCAATGCCCCCAAAACAGAAGACCATTTCTTCGTTGTACCAAAGGTGGTGGAATAATGAGTGACTTAACAACCCTCACCATCGCAGGCCTGCGGGATGGCTTAAACGCCAAAGAGTTTTCTGCCCAAGAGGTTACAGACGCCTATATTCAAAAAATAGACGCAAGTGATGCATTGAACACTTATGTCCTCAAAACCCCTGATCATGCCAGGGCTCAAGCCAAAACAAGTGATGAACGTCTGGCTAAAGGGGAGGCAGGACCGTTGGAAGGCATTCCCTTGGGGATGAAAGATCTTTTCTGTACGAAGGACATTCAAACCACCGCCGCCAGTAAAATACTGACAGGGTTCGCCCCCCGTTACGAAAGCACAGTGTCTGCAAACCTTGCGCGCGATGGGGCGGTGATGCTTGGTAAGCTGAATTTAGACGAATTTGCCATGGGCTCTTCTAATGAGACCTCTGCCTTCGGCCCCGTGGTTAACCCCTGGCGACGGACGGGGGAGGAAACGCCGCTAACCCCAGGGGGCTCTTCAGGGGGCTCTTCTGCTAGCGTGGCCGCCCATCTTTGCGCCGGGGCGACGGCGACGGACACTGGCGGTTCCATTCGTCAGCCTGCGTCCATGACCGGTACCGTTGGGGTTAAACCCACCTATGGTCGATGCTCCCGCTGGGGGATTGTGGCCTATGCCTCTTCCCTTGACCAGGCGGGGCCCATCACCCGGGATGTGCGGGACGCGGCCATTATGCTGAAATCCATGGCCGGGCATGATGCAAAGGACTCCACCTCCATCGATCGTCCGGTCCCAGATTATGAAGCTATTTTGGAGAAGGGGGTTAAGGGGTTAAAAATCGGTATACCTAAGGAGTATCATGCCGAAGGAATGCCCAGTGATATTGAAGCCCTGTGGAACCAAGGGATGGAGTGGCTCAAAGAGGCGGGGGCCGAAATTGTCGATGTCTCTCTGCCCCACACGAAATATGCGTTGCCGGTTTATTATATTGTGGCCCCGGCTGAAGCTTCTTCTAATCTCGCCCGTTATGACGGCGTGAAATATGGCCTCCGCGTGGAAGGGGGCAGCATTGATGACATGTATGGGAACACCCGTGCC
>JBCCMT010000027.1:0-12778 GCA_039026195.1 Pseudomonadota bacterium
GAAGTACGGGGTGGTCCACCGTGGAGGCGCCGCTGGCGTTAGCCTCAGCCATCTCCGCCGCCTCCAGCGAAGGGGATGTTTGCCTCGTTGACTGTCTGACGCTGTGGCTGTCGAACATCATGCACCAAAAGAGAGACATTGACGTTGAAACAGCGCAGCTGTGTGATGCTATCACTGAAGTAAAGATCCCCATTATTCTGGTGTCGAACGAAGTTGGTCTTGGCCTAGTCCCCGAAACGCCGCTGGGCCGGGCCTTCCGAGATGCACAAGGTCGGCTAAACCAGGCGGTAGCCCAGGTGTGCGACCGCGTGGAATTTATTGCCGCAGGGTTGCCGATTACCCTGAAAAAGTAAGGGCCGACTTTAACCGGGCCTCTGCGTCTTGACTAGCTGGCAGACCGATGCGGAGATGGTGTTGAGACCAATCAAACCGGCGAACAGAGATGCCAGCCCTCGCCAGCTGTTCAAATAATCCGTAGGCAGTATCAACCTCTACAAACCGGTAAAGGCTTGTGCCGCCCACTATACGTAATCCAGCCGCTGTAAGGGTCGCATCAAGACGAGCTGCAGCCGCGGCCAGATCTGTTCGCGCCCTCGCCTGCCAAGCAAGATCGTCGTAGGCGCGCGCACCGATTTCCAGCGCAGGGCCAGAGACAGGCCATACCCCCAACCGCTCCGCCATGGCGTTCCGTATATGGATCGGCGCGAGTAAAGCCCCAAGGCGAACGCCGGCAAGTCCGAAAAATTTTCCAAAAGACCGGAGGATGATCAACCCATCTGCCCCCCCGCGGGGCGCAAAACTCTGTTCAGGGATAAGGTCTGCATAGGCCTCATCGATAATCAGCCAACCGCCACGCGCTGCGAGGGTTTGACGTGCTGTCTCTAGCGCTTCATGCGTGAAGATACGACCGTCGGGATTGTTGGGGTGGGTCACCACCACTGCATCAACAGATTTAGCTAAGCTAAGGGGATCCGCCGTTTCAATGATGTCGACACCGGCCTGCTTCCAGACAAAAGCATGGTCGCCATAGGTCGGCGACAGGATAGCAACCCTCTTGGGGCGGATCACATCAGGAAGAAGTCGGATGAGCAACTCACTACCCGGGGCGAGAAGAAGCAGCGCTGGGGAAGCACCTATGGCAGATGCCATAGCGCATTTGCATGTCTCATACGCCGTTCGTGTTGGCAAATGAGTGAGGGCATCGGCGGAAATCGCTGTATCTGGATAAGGCCAAGGATTAATGCCTGTGGACAGGTCGATCCAAGGCTCTGGCGCATCGGGAAATGCTGCGCGCATCACATCAAGAGCCCCGCCATGGACAAGGTCATGCTTCATGGCTGTACGCCCCACGCCATAAGGGCAAGGCCAACAGCGGCGAGGGCCATTGCCCGCCGGTAGAGCCTGAGACCAGCCATCATGTCCGCCCCATGCGGGTCGCGGGCCTCTCCATAAAGCCAAGGCTCATCACTCATATGGTCACCATACTGACGGGGTCCTGAAAGACGGACGCCCAGCGCCCCCGCCATGGCCGCCTCAGGCCAGCCCGCATTGGGCGAACGGTGGTGCGGTGCATCCCGGTATATCACTTTAAACGCGGAGGGGCTGAGGGAAGCCATCGCAATGAGCCCCCCTGTCACCCGCGCCGGGATAAAATTAGCGACATCATCCAACCGAGCGGCAAACCCACCAAAGGCGGCATACCGATCATTCCGATGACCAATCATCGAATCGAGGGTATTGACCGCCTTATAGGCGGCAAGACCGGGCAAGCCAAAGATCGCTCCCCAAAATAGGGGCGCGATTATCCCATCAGACGCATTTTCCGCAAGGCTCTCTAGGCTGGCGCGAGCGATACCAGCCTCATCCAATAAGGCTGGGTCCCGCCCCACAATCATCGACACCGCCTGGCGGGCGTGTTCTAGGTCCCCGGTGGCAAGGGGCTGGGCCACCGCCGCCACATGGGCATGGAGACTGCGCGAGGCGATGAGGCTGGAGGCCATCAGCGCCTCCACCGCATGGCCCCAGGCGGTGTTCGGCAACAGGGTTGAAACAAAAGTGGCAACTGCAAAAGTGATAGCGATACATAACAGAGTACTGATCGTTCCAGCGATATAGCGCTGTTGATGTGACCATATCGTCTGATTCAATGTCCGTTCGAAGAAAGACACTAAGGCGCCAACCCACACCACAGGATGACGAATAAGCTTATAAAGCCAGTCGGGCCAGCCCAGCGCCACCTCAAACGCCCACGCCCATAGCATGAGGGCCAGTGCACTCATGGGGCGGCGGGTGTCCAACCGGGCGGCTGGGCCAGGGCGAAGAGCGCGTCAATGTCCACTGCCGCCTCAACGCCATCGGCTAAGACGTCAAGAGACCGCTCAACCTCCTCCCCATAGGTGAGCGTTTCATCCCTATGCCCCCCAATGTGGGTGAGCCATGAACGGCGAAACCCATCGCTGGTGAAGGCGCCATGTAGATAAGTGCCTTGCACCTGGCCGCCTGCGCTCACAGCGCCCTCTGGGTTTCCGTCGATAATGGCAAAGGGCCTAGCTGTATCCGCCCCCGTCGTCTGGCCAGTGTGGATTTCATAGCCCCCAATGGCCTCGCCTGTTTTCGCACAGCTGCCGGTCACTGGTCTTACCTGTTTATGGGAGGTCATGACCGTTTCCACATGGAGAAGGCCGAGGCCCTCCGCTTCGCCAGGTTTGCCATCAACGCCATCTGGGTCAGCAATCCACTGGCCCAGCATTTGATAGCCGCCGCAAATACCCAACACGCGGCCCCCACCCCGCGCATGGGCAATGATATCATGGTCCCAACCTTGCTCGCGAAGAAAAGCAAGATCCCCAAGGGTAGATTTCGTCCCGAATAAGATAATAAGATCAGTGTCACAAGGAATTGGCGTCCCGGGTGGGATCCATTCAAAGGCGACCCCCGGCTCCATTTTCAAGGGGTCCGCATCGTCAAAATTTGCGATGCGGCTCAGCATCGGCGCTGCAACCTTCAGTACACCGTCTTGGTGGGGTTCGGGCCTATTTAACACAATCGCATCCTCAGCCGGCAGACGTGCAGTAGCATTAAGCCAGGGGATCACCCCGAGGCAGGGCCAGCCCGTCCGCGTTTCAATTTCTGCCACGCCGTCATCAAATAGGCGCGGGTCCCCTCGGAACTTGTTGACGAGAAAGCTGGTAATCATCGCAGCGTCCGCCTCGTCGATCACGGCTTTTGTGCCCACAAGGCTAGCGATCACACCGCCTTTTTCAATATCACCGATAAGGCAGACCGGCACCCCTGCCCGCTGGGCAAAGCCCATATTGGCGATGTCACGGGCACGGAGGTTGATCTCCGCCGGACTGCCCGCGCCCTCCACCAGGATAAGATCATGCTGGGTGACCAACCGGTCAAAGCTCTCCATCACCGCGCCCATCAGCTGGTCCCGCCGGACCATATAGTCGGCTGCTGCCATTGCCTCCCTGGGTTTGCCATGCACCACCACTTGCGCCGTACAGTCGGTCTGGGGTTTAAGCAATACTGGGTTCATATCCGTGTGGGGATCAAGACCACAAGCAAGCGCCTGGAGGGCTTGGGCCCGACCAATCTCTCCGCCCGCTGGGCACGCGGCGGCATTGTTCGACATATTTTGCGGTTTGAACGGCGCGACGCTGAGGCCTTGGCGCCGAGCGATACGACAGAGTGCCGCCGTCAGGACGGACTTACCGACATCGGAGCCTGTTCCCTGGAGCATGAGCGCCCTCGCCATTAGAGGGCACCCGACATGTCAACGCGGGTGCCATCGACGTCAGCACGGACACCGTAAATGTCTTCTAATCGTTCCGCATTGAGGGTTTCACCAGGCGGACCATCAGCAACAATGCGCCCGTCCTTCATCCAGATCAGGCGAGAGGCATAGCGCGCCGCCAACTCAATATCATGCAACACCACCAGCGCCCCGCCGCCTTTCGCCATATAGTCTGTAATCAGATCGAGGATGCGGAATTGGTGGCGGGGATCAAGGGCGGCAATGGGCTCATCAGCGATGAGGAGAGGCGCCTCCGCGGCAAAGGCGCGGGCACAATGCATCCGGGCCAGCTCGCCCCCCGATAATGTGTCCGCCCGGCGAGGGGCCAGATGACTTAAGTCGCACGCAATAATCGCCCGCTCGACGGCCTCAGCATCCCTCTCCCCTAGACGTCCCAACGCCGCACCATGGCTAAACCGACCAAGGGCGACCACGTCTCGCACAGTGTTAGGCCAAGCCAGCGGCCGAATTTGCGGGAGATAGGCCACCCGGCGCGCCCGTTCGCGGGGGCTCAGGGTACTGATGTCTTCACCGTCCAAGGTTACTGTGCCCGCGCTCGGCTTCTCAAGCCCAAGGCTGGCGCGGATAAGGCTGGTCTTACCTGCCCCATTGGGACCTAAAAGGGCGACGAAATCTCCTGGCGCTAAGCGAAAACTGACCTCTTGCACCAGGGGGGTGTCTTTCGCAGTGAAGCTAAGGTTGGTGGCGATAAGTTCAGTCATGGACGGCCCGCCTTTGCATCGCCACCCATACGAAGACCGGCGCGCCGATCAGCGCCGCGACAACGCCCAGCTTTAATTCATTATCCGTCGGGATAAGCCGTACACCGATATCGGCAATCACGAGGATGAGACCTGCGAGCAAAGCCGAGGGAATAAGCGACCGCGCCGGGTCATGCCCCACAAAAGGTCGAACCAGGTGGGGGGCGACAATTCCCACAAAACCGATGGCGCCACCCAAGGCCACCGATGCACCGGTAGCAAGGCCCGCCCCGAGAACCGTCAATACACGTTGTTTACGTAAGTTAAGCCCCACCCCGCTCGCGGCCTCTTCACCCAAGGTGAGCGCCGATAGCCCCCGACCGGTCGCCAGCAGGATTACTGCCCCCGCCACCATAAAGGGTAGCGCAAACCCAATCTCAACGCTGCTGCGATTGGCCACGGAGCCCAGCATCCAATTGATCATATCCGAAAGGGAGAACGGGTTGGGCGCCAGGTTCATCAGGAGGCTCATGAGCGCGCCTGCAAAGCTCGACAGCCCCACGCCGATGAGGATGATGGTGACGATAGACCGGGTGCGGATGGCTGCAAGGGCTAAAATTGACGTGGCGGCAAGCGCCCCTAAGATCGCCGCCAAGGGCAAGATCCAGGGGCTGAGCGCCACCAATCCATAATAGAGGGAGAAAGTAGCCGCGAGGGAGGCCGTGGCCGACACCCCCAGGACGCCGGGCTCCGCCAACGGATTTCTCAAAAGGCCCTGCAACGCCGCCCCACTGATCCCAAGGGCTGCGCCCACGAGAAAGGCTGCGACCGCACGGGGCAGACGGATGGACCAAACCACCAGCTGATCGCCGGCGGCCCCGCCCCCAAATAGTGCCGCCACGACTCTGCTCACAGAAAGAGGGGTCGAGCCGAGAAAGCAGGCCACAAAGATCGCCAGCCCGCAAGCCAAAGCAAGGCCGGGGGTGAGCCAGCGCGCCACGGTCTTTCCGCAGCTCCCTCTGCTAAGGCTTCGATTGCGTCCAGGATGAACCACCCGCCGCAGGCTGTCCATGCGCCCTGAAGGGGCACCACATCGGGACCTTTCAGCTGGGCCCGGGCGACGGGATGGTTCGTGGGGCTCCAGGCATTGGGGTGGTTGGTGAGGGTTTCGAAAAAGGCCGCTGCGATCAGGTCAGGTTGCTCGTAGGCCAAACGCTCCAGCGGCAGGGACCGCCAGCCGGAGCTTGTTTGGAAATTCTGAAGGCCCGCAGCCACTAGCATTTCATGGACGAGGGAGCCTGGGCCTGTGGTGACCCCGGCGGGGGTCATATAAAGCGCCTCATCCCCCTGGCTGCGCGCTTGGAGAGTATTTAACCGTGTACGGAACTCATTAACCAGCGCTTGCCCCCGGTCTCCCTGCCCCAGACCATCGGCCATATGCTGAATAAGGGATGGGATCGATCCCAACTCTTCACTATCCACATTTGAGGCCCAGCCCACCTGAAGGACAGGCACGCCTGCCCGTTCAAAAAAGGCCACCGCGTTCGCCCCGCCCCCATAGCTGCGCACCACCAAATCAGGTTTCAGGATCAGGACATCCTCGGCCACCGGCCGGACGGTGGGGACCCCCACGGCCTCTTCCCGCATATACGAAAAACCCTCCACCGCATCGGGCGACACGGCGAGGATCTGGTCACGGTCGCTAAGCTTTAAAACATATTGATCCGCACAATAATCGAGACTGACAATCCGTGTGGGCCGTGTGGTCTTGTCATCAGGTGCCTGTAGCGAAGATGGCTCTCCGCTACAGGCTGTAAGCCAAAGACTTAAGATGAGGACTGTCAGTCTCAGCATGATATGCTTAATACCGCAAGCGGACA
Organism: Pseudomonadota bacterium; assembly: GCA_039026195.1. Classification (GTDB taxonomy): domain Bacteria; phylum Pseudomonadota; class Alphaproteobacteria; order Caulobacterales; family Parvularculaceae; genus Parvularcula. Next base: position 6,381 of record JBCCMT010000027.1, read on the forward strand.
CCGAGATAGCCAGAGAGGCCTGGCGTCCCATAACGGAAGATTTGTTGATAATTCTCATCAAACAGGTTTTCAATCCGTCCAAAAAGTTCCACTTTTTCGTTGATGTCATAACTGGCGTTCAGATCGACCCTGGTCCAGCTGTCCACTTGAACAGTGGAGCGTTCTCTCTCTTCACCATTATGGCGCACCAACACACTACCTGACAGAGGTCCTGCAGGGTCCAGAATAAACCGCACATCCCCTGAATGCTCAGGCACTCGGCGCAGCTGATCACCGTCTGCGTCGGTGGCGTCGATATAGGCATAGCTCACATCAACCCCGGCCCAGTCCGTCAACTGAACACTGCCGGCAAGCTCAACGCCCTCTGTATCCACCTCAGCTTCGTTGAAATAGCCCGTGCTTGCAAAGCTGATCTGGTTTTCAATTGCGTTTCTGAATACCGAGATACTTGCTTCATAGCGGTTATCGCTCGAGCGCCAGTCAACGCCCACATCTAAAGCCTCTGAGGTCTCGGGCTGCAAATCTGGATTGGGCTGCGCAAATCCAGCGCCGGTCAGCTGAAACAAGGTGGGCGCTTTGAAGCCCTGGCCCCAACTTGCCCGCACCGTCACGCTAGAGGTCGGATTATAGGCCGCTGCCAACCGGCCTGTGGTTTCAGAGCCAAAGGTTTCATGATCATCCACCCGTAAGCCACCTGTGAGGGTCAGCTGATCATTCGGCTGGAATTCATAAAGCCCGAAATAGCCATTGATATAGATATCCCCACTCGTAACAGGGTTGACCCGGTTATCGACACTGGTTTCCTCACGCTCGACACCAAAGGCCAAGGTATTCTTCTCGTTAAGACCGAGGGTACCCTGATAACGATAAAGCTGGCGTTCGCCCGTGACGTCTAATGAAAAGGTGTCAGCGGGTGGGTTCTCCCGCGTGATATCAGAATAGCCGATTAAGAGGAGGTTTTCTAACCGTCCATCAAAAAGTGATCCGGTAAGGGAGACATTGGCGGAGATCTCTTCGGACGCCGCGATGTCCCCTGTATCGCCAAACCCCATCGCCCCGAAACCATCGATATCGGCTTCCGTATCGGCCCAGAGGACGGTCCCGGATAGACGTGCATCCCCACCGAGATTAAGCCCACCGGCAGCTGACAAGGTGAGAGCTTCATAAGCATCTTCTTCGGTATTGCCGTCCTCCTCATCAGCTTTTGAAATACCGTCTGAAGACGTACTAACGACGGCGAGCCGGAAGTCGCCCGTATCATTTGCATTCTCAATGGAAGCCCCACCACGGAAGGTATTGAAAGAGCCATACTCACCAAAGATGCTCCCGCCAAGGCCCTCATCCGGGCGTTTGGTGATGATAGAGATCACCCCCCCCACAGCGTCCGTGCCCCAAAGGGTCGACTGAGGCCCTTTGAGCACCTCAATCCGCTCAATATTTTCCGTATCCAGACGAGCAAAGTTGAAACCGCCGCCAGGCTGGCTGACATCATTCACCACAACGCCATCGATGAGAACAAGGGTTTGATCTGATGCAGCCCCGCGGATACGGACACTGGCACTGCCACCGAATGGGCCATTCTGATTAATAGTCACACCTGGGGCGGCCGCTACGGCGTCTAGGGCGAAATCAAAGCCCAGCTCTTCAATATCCTCAGCGGTGATAATGGAAACGCTTGACCCAATCTCCGTAGCGGTTTGGTTAAGGCGTGACCCTTGAACAACGATGAGATCCTGTTCCTCAGTGTCGGTATCTGCTTCCTGCGCAACGGCTGGCAACGCGAAAGACAGCGCCACAGCGCCTAAAAGCGCCGTCTTATAGGACGTGGTTTTATGTAACTTCGTTTTATCTAACATGGGGAGACCCCCTCCTTTGCGCCTTGCCGCCCGTGGATAAAGACGCGCTTTTTAAAACGACGATTGGCCCCACGGGATTAGCAATAAGCATATCCCATGCGAGCGGCCGAGCCTTATGGATGTCGTTTCAAAGGAGAGGACCCAAACATCTGCCTGGCCTTCCCGCCCTAAGAGAACTCTTCCCGGTCTCCGGACGAACGACGCGATGGCAGGTTTCCTGGCTCGCCGATCAACGCCTCTGGCCGCCTTCCCAGAACCCGCGAGGTTCCAGTGGCATTATGGCCATCAGCTCTTGGCTAACAGTTGCGGGTACAGCACCGGATTTCCACCGGCTTCCCTCTTAGCCTCCGTTACAGAGGCACCATCTAAGGGGGGTCATGCTGCGCACGCCCTCTTTTGTCAATCCAGTCTATAAGATCGATGGAGCGGGGCCTTGGGCTGTCTTAAAAATCAATCCCTCGCTGGGCTTTGATACCCGCTTTAAAGGGGTGCTTCACTTCGCGCATTTCACTGACAAGGTCGGCATAGTCGCAAAGGTCCGGCTTCGCATCTCGGCCCGTGAGGATCACGCTGGTGCGGTCCGACCGGGCTTTCAGCCCCTCAAGAACAGCCTCAACGGCGAGGTAATCATAGCGCAGGGCAATATTGATTTCGTCCATCACCACAAGGTCATAGTCCCCACTGGCCATCATCTTGCTGGCTTGATCAAACGCTGCGACAGCCGCCGCAATATCACGATCCTTATCCTGAGTGTCCCAGGTAAACCCCTCCCCCATGGTATGCCAATCGACAGTGCCAAGCTTATCGAAGAATTGCCGCTCACCGGTGATCCAATTGCCCTTGATGAACTGGACAACACCAACCGTCTGCCCCCATCCAAGAGCGCGGATAATAACCCCAAAGGCCGAGCTTGATTTGCCCTTTCCATCCCCCGTGTGGATGAGGACAAGACCCCGGCCAGGGTCGGTCGCCTCCCTGGTTTTTCGCTTTTGTTCGGCCTGCAATTTTTGCATATCGGCCTTGTGGGTTGCAGCATCACTCATAAGGACCTCCTTCAGACTGTATAGTCATAAAGTCAGTTAACGTCGATAGAGTAGTCCTATGGTCATTCCGCTATATTTGCCGAAATTTCACGCCCGACAAAATTCGCAAGTAGCTCATAGCCTGCTGCATTAAAATGGCCTCTGCATTTTTCCGGCTTGGTCACCGACGAACAAATATGATCTACGTCCGTAAAGATGCTCGTCGCGTCAAGAAACTGGACCTCCTTTGGCATTGCAGTGAGGATGGGCGCTGACAGATCATGATTACCTGTCTTTTCACGCTGATAAACAAGCTCCGGATCCGGAATAAGTAAAAAGAAGCAGTTCGTTTGGTTTGCTACACAGACATCGCTAAACTGATCTAAAATATGGGCAAGGATCTCAAACTTAAAGGCGTCTGGCCCTTTGGAAGTGTCATAATAAATAGGGTAATTCCAGAAATTAGAACGGTCGCCTAAGCTTCCCAAGCGCAATTGACCAACAAGATTTTTAGCAAGCCCAAAAGCAGACAAAGTATAAGGAAATCCCAAGGTCTTACGGCTGTAAAAGCTAGCGCTATTGGGTAGATACCCCTCCCCCGTTAAATATTTTTCAGGATGCGCTGATAACTGACGAAAGTCTTTATAGCTACCCCTAAATAGCGGCGTCAGCGCTAGCTGCCCCTCTGCCCTCACAAAAGCAGGTTTGAAATTAAGCGCAGGTCCGCCCGAAGATTGCAGTAAGTAACGCCACTGATTATGTATTCTTCTTAAATTATCAGGATACAGCCCCAAAACAATATGATCCCCAACCGCATGACCTGCTTGAATATTAAGCTGTAAGCGAAGCAGCGCCTGATCGGTTCCATAGCCGCCCACCCCATAATTCTTGACCTGGCAATTCATTTGCTCTGCAAGGAGATTCCCCCAAGCTTCGCTGTTGCTGACCTCCTCTGAAAACGTAAATGAGTCGCCATATAAGCTAATGCAAACTGGTTTTTCTGATCTTACCTTATTGGCGGGAGACCGTCGCGCCCCATCTTGATCTGCATTTTTATCAAGCCATTTCTCAGACGGCCACCCCAGCACAGGGTGTCTTTGCGCTATATATTTCTCATATTCAGTCTCAGTGACTTCAGGTACACTATAAAAACGGCCTTTCAATTGTGGTACAGTATTAAAGGAGATAAATAAAATAAGTTCAGCACAAAGCAGAAGGAATATGAGAATGACAGCATATCCTGCTAATTTTACTTTCGTACTCATCATCTTCCCCAGACTGAATTTCTATATCAATAGATAACCCCCATTCTATCCATCAATCAAGTTCGTATTTGTCTTTATAATCTTCTGCAAGAGACTGGTCTTGTTCCGTTTTTTGAAGATAATAGTTACCTATCACCAAAACATCTAGATCCGTGCCCATGAAGCACTTAAAGGCATCCGTCGGTGTGCCAACTATAGGCTCACCCCGCACATTAAAAGACGTATTGACGACCACAGGACATTCCGTCAAATCTTTAAACTTGCTGATCAAAGCGTGATATCTTGGATTCGTATCCTCATGAACAGTTTGTATGCGGGCTGAATAATCAACATGGGTGACGGCCGGGATCTCTGAGCGTTTAATATTCAGCTTATCAATCCCAAAAAGTGCTTTTTCATCATCACTCATTACACGACGAATTTTATCATGAACCCCCGCCACTAGAAGCATATAAGGACTGTCATAATCTAGATCAAACCAATCACTAACATCCTCCCGCAGGACAGAGGGCGCAAAGGGCCTAAAACTCTCCCGAAACTTAACCTTTAGGTTCAATGTTTTTTGCATGGATTCTGAGCGAGGGTCGCCTAGAATTGAGCGCCCCCCAAGGGCGCGGGGACCGAATTCCATCCGCCCTTGAAACCAACCCACGGCCATCCCCTCCGCAAGAGCTTGCGCCGTATTGGTAGTAAGCACCTCGTCATCGATACGCTCAAATTTAGCACCTGCCGCGGTAAGTTCAGCCTCAATTTCTTCATCAGAAAAATCGGGCCCTAGATAAGAACCTTTCATTTCATCTTTACCAGGACGTCGCGCAGCGCGTGGCTGATCTAGTTCTGAATGATAAGCGCCCAATGCCGCCCCTAAGGCGCCGCCTGCATCCCCCGCAGCTGGTTGAATCCATAAATTTGTAAAGCCTGCGTCTTTTAAGACTTTCCCATTGGCGACACAGTTCAATGCCACACCGCCCGCCATGCACAGGTTAGGAATACCATATTCTTCACGCAGACTACGTGTTAATCTTAGGACAATCTGCTCTGTCACGGCTTGTACTGATGCTGCGATATCCATGTGAAATTGCTCTAAGCTGTCAGTATCAGGCTGACGGACAGGCCGACCGAAGAGATCGCTAAATTTGCGATTTACCATGGTCAAGCCAGTTGCATAGTTGAAATAATCTTGATTCAGACGGTAAGAGCCATCCTCTTTAAGATCAACCAGATGTTTAAGAATGATGTCCACATATTTTGGCTCCCCATAGGGAGCTAAGCCCATCACCTTATATTCGCCACTATTGACCCGGAACCCGGTATAATAGGTGAAGGCTGAATAAAGAAGACCAAGTGAATGGGGCCAATGAATCTCTTTCTTGATATCTAAAGCATTGCCCCGGCCGATGGCCACCGTGGTGGTCGCCCACTCCCCAACACCATCAAGGGTGAGAACAATCGCCTCCTCAAAAGGCGATGGATAATAAGCACTCGCTGCATGACTATAGTGATGCTCGGAAAATAAGAGTTTGTCTGCGCCCGCAAAGGTGTCGTCAATCTCTTTAAGCTCTTTCACAATGAGGCTTTTTTGAAAAAGCTTTTCTTTTATCCAGATCGGGATCGCCATTTGAAAAGACCTGAAACCCGCAGGGGCATTTGCCACATAGGTTTCAAGAAGGCGCTCAAACTTCAAAAACGGTTTATCGTAAAAAACAACATGATCCACGTCCCCTAAAGACACGCCAGCTTCACGTAAAACATAACGGATAGCTGAAACCGGAAAACTCGCATCATGCTTTTTTCGCGAAAAACGCTCTTCTTGCGCAGCTGCAATAGGCTCGCCATCCACAACAAGCGCTGCTGCACTATCGTGATAAAAAGACGAAATGCCAAGGATAGTCGTCATTTTAGAAAACCGTATAAATGAAAGGTGCGATCGCTGACCCTTGGGTGAGGACAATAAGCCCCCCAAGTAACACCATCATGACCAGGATTGGCAAAAGCCAGAATTTCTTCCGAACTTTCATAAATTTCCATAATTCTGCGAAAAATGACATATAACCCCTCGTTCAACCCTCATAAATTTTACATTTGAGAGCAAAGACCTCTCTATTAAAATTGATCCTTCATGGAAGATGCTGCGTTCTGCTCATCATTCCTGTGTATCCAGTAACTTTCACAATTAGGATCGAGTTTTTTTCGGAGTAAATCTTTACCTAATAAGCGCATCACCAAACCTGTGGGCACCACTGTGACAATGAAAA
>JBCCMT010000028.1:0-12664 GCA_039026195.1 Pseudomonadota bacterium
CCCGCCACAGATCCGCCACGTCCGGGAACAGGTAAGTTTTTGCTTGGTTTATAGTTATGTCTGCATAATAACCTGCGCAGGTGCCCAGATTTGTGTTATGCAGATTTTGAGTTTTTCATCATTATTATTATGATGAAGGTGATGACCCCCTGGAAAATTTTCCATTTTAGGGACTGCACTGCCCACCTCAGAACAGCTTTATTAATACTTTTTATTTTGGCCACTTAAAGTGTCCTGTCCGCATACCAGATCGCTCTGGTAAGCAGGCAGCCACTCTAAGTGGACAGCCCTGGTATATATATATATATACCAAGGTAAGTTCCTGATTTGATATTTATAAATATATCACCCACCCCACATTTTGGTATGAAATATTCTAAGTACCACACAACAACAAGCAAAGAAAACAATTGAAGAGTTTTGCTCTCTGGAAACCCCGAATTGCAAGGTACGTTTGCATAGTATACAAACCAGATTTACAATTCCGGATTTCTGTTTTTGAGGTTCGTGAGTTTTTGGTAGCCCAGATATTGCACAACCAGAATCGAATAACCCAGATAATATTGTAAGTATATATTCGAATATTTTCGGTCGATACATTTACAATATTTCCAGAACATTCAGGTTCACACTATTACATTCAAAAACGAAAGTTTTATTTTCTCCCACATAGAAGGACATTTTCAGTTTCGAAAAACAGATTTGGTTAAATTATTTTATTAATTTTATGATCCCCTAGCTCTCTGCAGGTGAAGAAAATTTCCGAACATACCTAACTGATTACTCGCTGGTTTCGACCAGTTCGAGATCAACCAGGTTATTCGAAAATTCAAAATTCTACAATCTTAATGTTTACTCGCTGGTTTCGACTAGTTTGAGAGCATTTCCCTTTCCACCCCCCTCCTCTCTCCAGTTCAGAACGTCACCCAGTTTTCGTATCGTCTTTTCCGGTACTCCCCTTTGGGGACCTTTATCTTTTCATCCGTGTGGATGACCACGACCTTTTTGAGCGTGATGGTCCAGACCTTTATTGCGAGGCCCATGTGCCGATGGTCACCGCCGCCATGGGCGGGGAGATTGAAGCCCCCACCATTGATGGGGGCCGTGTGAAAATCAAAATTCCAGAGGGCGCACAAACAGGACGAAAATTCCGCCTACGGGGGATGGGCATGTCGCAACTACGGCGGAAACAGCGCGGGGATATGTTTGTTGACCTTCGCGTAGAAACGCCGACTAACTTAACGGCGCGACAAAAAGAACTTCTCAAAGAATTTTGTGATGAAGGGGGCGGGAAGGATTGCCCCCAGTCCAATAGCTTTTTTGACCGCGCAAAGGATTTCTGGGATAATATCCGAGACGCGAGTTAACAAACTGAAAGCGAAGGAATGATGGGCCATATGACCAAAATTGACGCTGTAAAAGCGACTGAACTTCCTTCTGCTTGGCGTAAAAAGTTAGAACTGGCTGACCATGATTTAGTCCAGGTAACATTAGAGAAAATGACTGACATACAGTCTATAGACATCTCTGCTGTGAAAGAGATCATTGAGCGTGTGCAGAAATTGCCTGTATTAGATAATCGTACTGCAGATGAAATCATCGGCTATGACAAAGACGGCTTGATCTCGTGATTATTGATACGTCTGCCCTTTTATGTATATTGAAAGGAGAAACGGGATGGGAAAATATCTTTGAAGCTTTTCAAAAAGCATCTTTCAAATATATATCTACGGGAACCTGTCTTGAGGTAACTATTGTTGTATACCAGCAGTTAGGAAAGGCAGGGGTTGAAGAGCTTAATCGATTGCTTGATGCTCTTAATGTAGAATTTATGGTTGTCACCATTGAAGATGTAAAATCCATTGCCGTAGCCTATCCACAGTATGGAAAAGGACAGGGGCATCCTGCACAGTTAAACTTTGGTGATTGTTTCACTTATGCTTTAGCTAAGCGTTTGATATGCCAGTTCTATGTATTGGAAATGATTTTCTTCAAACTGACGTTAAAATAGTTCCTATAGGCGAAAAGGACATATCATGATTGACCTGATTATCGCTGGGGCCACGGGCCAAACAGGGGGGGCGATTGTCGCGGCGGTCAAAGCTCATGACAATGCACGCGTTGTGGCTGGTCTTGCGTCCCGCGCGCGGAAGGCAGATGATTTCCCTTTTGTTACTACTTTAGAAGACGCCCCTGATGCGCAAGGGGTCATTGATTTTTCCGTCCCCGCCCAAACGGCGCTTCTTGCAAAGGCTTGCGCGAGTAAAGGGCTCCCCTTTGTGACCGGCACCACGGGGCTTAGCAATGATCAGCAGACGGCGGTTTTAGAGGCAGCAACAGCCATTCCCGTGGTCCAATCGGGCAACATGTCCCTTGGGGTCAATCTTCTTATGGCGCTTGTGGAGCAAGCAGCGGCAAAACTTGACACTTACGATATTGAACTCACCGAAGCCCACCATCGGCGGAAAGTTGACGCGCCGTCTGGCACGGCCCTCATGCTGGGCGAGGCTGCAGCGAAAGGCCGTGGGCAAAGTTTACAAACCCAAGCCACTTTTGCTCGGGAAGGGGCGGCGGGGCCCCGCCGAGACGGGGAGATTGGCTTTTCCGTCATTCGCGGGGGCGGGGTGCCCGGGGATCATGACGTGGCCTTTTTAGCGGAGGATGAGGTGGTCACCCTCTCCCACCGGGCGCTGAACCGAAGCCTTTTTGCCCAAGGTGCCTTAAAGGCTGCCCTGTGGGCGCAAGGCAAGCCGCCGGGGCTTTATTCCATGCAAGATGTTTTAGGGCTTAAGAGATAATGGGCCAGTATGCAGGCCTCTATGCCCTGGTCACCTTAGCGGCGCTACTCGCGGTGTTGGGGATGCGGAGCTTTAATGAGGAGGGGGAGTTCACGCCCGGTCTTTCCTCACGCATTGGGCCGCCCGCAGTCGTGCGGGCTGAGAATGGGGAGACGGAGCTTTTGATTAAAAATTCCTTAGGCGGCTCTTTTCTCACCAAAGCCACCTTTGATGGGGCGCAGGCGGAGGTACTGGTGGATACGGGCGCCAGCTATACTACATTGCGGGAAAGCGATGCCTTAAGAGCGGGCATCAACCCAAGGTCTAACGAATACCGGCATCGGTTTTCGACCGCCAATGGGGAGGTTTTTGCCGCAAGGGCGCAAGTTTCTGATTTGGGGCTGGGCCCCGCCTACCTGACCAATGTGACGGTCTTTGTACTGCCGGACGATAAACTGGAGATCAGCCTACTCGGTATGAATGTCCTCCGCCGGTTTGACCGTATGGAGATGACAGCAGAGGGGTTAAGACTGTCTGTTCAATAGTTTAAAGCGCCGGGCGAAAAAGTGGAATGCGGTTTTTCGCATAGCCGGCGCGACCAACAAACCCTAAAGCGGCGCCATCAGCGCTGGCAAATCCCCTAAATCTGCCCCAGCTTGCCGCATAAAGAGCTTTCGAGCCGGGTCAAATTTTTGTACGAGCCCAAGGCCCAGCCCCCTGGCCATTCGTATCGGGCCCAGATCATTGGAAAAAAGGCGGGTCAGGGCATCGGTGCCGAGGGCAAGGGCGGTGGTATCAAATCGTCTCCACCGCGCATATTTCGCTAAAACCGTCCCATGACCAATATCAAGGCCGGCGCGCTGGCTTTCCACCAGCACGTGGGTCAGGGCGGCGATATCTTTAATACCTAAATTAAACCCTTGGCCCGCAATGGGGTGGATGGTGTGCGCCGCATCCCCCACCAGCACAAGGCGGTCTGCCACGGGGGTCGGCACATATTGAAAGCTCAAGGGAAAGCTGACAGGGGCGGTGGCAAGACGTAGCTGACCAAGATACTCCCCCACCCGCGCCTGCACAGCATCTAAAAAGGAAGCCTCATCCAAAGTCATATAGGCGTCTACGGATTTTTTATGCTCCGTCCACACGATGGAGCTTTGGTTTCCCTTCAGAGGTAAAATGGCGAAAGGGCCAGCGGGGTAGAAGATTTCTTGCGCGACCCCTTCATGGGGAAGCTCATGGTCCAGATTAAAGGCAATGGCCTTTTGGTGATACCCCCATGCCAATGGACGAAAACCAAACTGCTGGCGCAGGGGGGAGTGTTTGCCATCACAAGCAATCAGAAGATTGGCGGTGATCAAGCCCTCATCACCTAGAGCCTTTTGCGTTCGTTTGGAATCGCTCAATGTCTCTAGGTTATTGTTTTGTCGCGCATCTTTTGCGGATAACCGCTCACACTTATCCGCGATGCGCTCTAGCCGAAGATGAACCTCCCCTGGGGTCATTTCCACCGTCTCTACACTGCTCCCATAGAGGGGCGTGATGCCTGCGTGGGTTTGGACCGCCTTTTCAAAAACCTCATTCATGCGTTGGTTTTCAAGCAGATAGCCCAAGGCGCTTTGTGGTGACCCATTGCTATCCTCTCCTAACAAAGTGGACGGGAAATGAAGCGCCCCACCGGTAAGTCCGCCTTTGCGAAAGCGATCTTGAGGGGTGCCGTTGGTCACGAGAATATCTTTAATGGGGGAGGCGTGTGCGCCAAGCTCATCCCACAGCCCCAGACGCTTCAATAATCTGACACAAGCATAGGCAATGGCCGTGGTGCGGTGGTCCTTCGTGCCGCCGCCTTGCGGTGACTTATCCACGAGGGCCACCTTAAAATCATAATGCGCCAAGCTTAACGCGGTCAGCCGCCCAGACAGGCCCGCCCCGGCAATCACAATATCATAATCTTGCGTCATAAAAGATACGTAAGAGGGAAAGAGGCTTTGGTCCAGTGGGCAAAAGGGTCACTGCTCCCTAACCAATTTTGGAATAGGCTCTCGAAACATCAAAACCGATTTTCTCTCCGAACTGAGTTTGGGAGGAGGATCGGTTTTGCTCGACATCTTTTTAGATATCCGCCTCGCGGATCTTGCGCGCTATTGGTCGAGTAGAGGGAGGATTTGGCTATTGATACGCTGTCTTAATTTCCATCCCGCTTCTTTAAAGCCCATTCCCCCTAATTCGGCATAAAGATCTTTACTTGAGAAGGCGTCTTCAAAATTGCTGCTAAATATCAAGACATCAATATCTTTTTCTGGGACGCATGTCAGATATTGTCCCCCATACCCAGCGCCAACAACAGCCTTTTCGCTCGAAAAAGTCTTGTCACCAAGCCAAACTTGATACCCATACCCATTCTGCCAAAACCAGCCGCTTTCTGTACCTGGTAGCTCAAAGGTAGACGCAAAGCGCGTGGTATATCTTGATACCCGGTTGATGTAACCACTTGAGATGAGCTTCTTTCCCTGCCAGCTCCCGTCCTTCTTAAGAAGGTGACAGAATTTAATCAGGTCTGATGCTTGTAAATGTAGCCCCCCTTGAGTGGACGACTGATTAGATTGCTCAGACTCAGTATCCCAATGAAAACTCTGGATGTTCATCGGTTGAAAAAGCTTCGCTTGCGCATATTCAGCAGCCGTTTGTCCAGTAACTGTTTGAATGATGACCCCAAGGAGATGACTGGCGCCGCCATTATATCTCCACTCTGCGTTTTCGCCTGGTGGTCCTTTCATCGCTTTGTTCAGAACGAACTGACCTGGATCAGAGGCCTCTGCTATTTTCGTCGCGTCATTGGCGTTGTTAATATAAACACCATCTTCATCCCAATCTAAATTATCTCGCATGGTAAGCAAATGTTCTACAGTCAACGCATCCCAATTTTCATCACGATAGGGGATATCAAATTTGTCCTCTAAAATGTCGGCAACTTTTGCTTCAGAGACGTTAGGGATTTTCCCCTCCGTCTCAAGGATGCCAATGAGCATGGCGGTGACCGTTTTTGTGATAGATTGTAGTGTGTGGAGTTCTGTTCCCTCAATATAAGAAAAGCTTACAGGTTCTGTGCTTGTCTGAGGGACCATGCCAGCTGCTTTTGCGACCTCAAGATAATTCCTCATCGCCTTATAATGAAAAACGGCTTCATCGTTATGATGCAAAACAACTTCATCAATAAACCCAAACTCCCCATTCTGAATATCTGTTTCTAACTTTGATATTTCCAATTGAAGCTGTGTTGATGAGTTCATTATATCTCCTGTTTCGGTCACGCCAGAGGTACCAGGCGCGCAAGCGAACACAGTAAAAGCAGAAGCCAAAAGAATAAGTTTATCTCGCATACTGGTCTCCATAGGGGGGTGAAAAGGCCGGCTCATCTCAATTTTGGGTTGAGTGGCTATTTTTATCTGTAGGCAAAGTATCGATACCTAAATCTATGATCACGTAATAGACAGGGCAGATCAAGGTTCTGAACATGACTTAATGACATTCTAGGATGACATTATTTGGAAGAAGATGGATGATGCCAGAACCTTTCCAATCGCTCCCTCAAGGTTAAGATTGTAAACAATAGCTTAACCAACCGGTGGGCATAGTAAGGGGGCGGGAAACCCCTTGATAAGAGTAATTTTGCGTATGAGCCGCTCCACTTCAGACATACCCTATTCTCCCCTTCATCGCGTGGCTGTGGGGGTTCGTTTTTTATTGACCCGGGCGGGCGGCATTGCGCTGATCATCTTAGGGCTTTTATTGGCCTTCAGTTTGGTTAGTCATTCGGTCTCTGATCCCAGCTTGTCCAATGCAACGGGGCGTGAAGATGTTGCCAATTGGGGCGGGGCGGCGGGGGCCACCCTATCGGATGTGAGCTTACAGCTTTTGGGGGGCGGGGCTTTCGTGCTTCCCCTTATTTTTAGCCTTTGGGGGTGGAGTGCCTTTCGTTGGGGGGTGCCGCCGGAGACCCCGCTTTCCTCCTGGATCAAATTGGGCGCATTTTTAGGCGGCCTCTTGGCGCTCGCCGGGTTTGCAGCGTGTTTGCCACGCTCAGCGGATTGGCCCTTTGTGGTTTCCATGGGGGGCTATGTGGGCGGCGGTGTGGCGGGGATCGTCATCTCCCCCTTCCAAGCCATGGGTCTGCCTGGGGCCTCTATCATCGCGGCGGTGCTTTTGCTGCCCTTAGGGGCGTGGGGGATTGCCCATGCCATGGGCGTCACCCGCGAGCATGTGGAGGCTGCCCTTGATGCCTTTTTCTGGTGCTATGATGTGGCAGAGGAAAGGGTCTTAGAAAATATAAGCCGCCTAAAAGCGCGATATGGAAAAAGCGAAGAGCGGGAGGAACCTGTCTTTGAAGATCAAGGCGAGCTAGACCTTGAGGAAGAGGCAGACGAAGACATCTATGACGCTTACGAAGATGAAGAAGACGTTTTTGAAGACGGAGAAGAAGAGTTAGAGCCAAAGCGGAAAATCATCCGTGAGGTACGCAAAGTGCCTACCCGCCGTCCGGTGGAGGAAACGCAAAAGGCCTTTGACCCCGACGATTATCAACTCCCCTCCCTTAATCTTCTGAAAGCCCCCAACCCCGATGATGCCCGCGTGGTCTCCGACGATGAATTAGAAGAGCGAGCCCGGATGCTGGAAACCGTGCTGGCAGATTTCAAAGTGCATGGGGAGATTATCAAGGTGCGCCCCGGTCCGGTGGTCACCCTTTATGAATTAGAGCCTGCAGCGGGGGTCAAATCCTCTCGCGTCATCGGTCTTGCCGATGACATTGCCCGCTCCATGTCCGCCATCGCCTGCCGGGTGGCAGTGGTGCCCGGACGAAACGCTATTGGGATTGAGCTGCCCAATGACGATCGAGAGTTTGTGCTCTTCCACGAAATGTTGTCGGCCCCAGATTTTGAGGCCAGTAAGGGGCTGACCCTAGCCTTAGGTAAAGACATCGGCGGGGAGCCGCAATATGCGGACCTTGCGAAAATGCCTCACTTGCTGATTGCCGGGACCACGGGGTCGGGGAAATCCGTAGGTATCAACACGATGATCCTAAGCCTGCTTTATCGGCTGCCCCCCGATCAATGTAAGCTGATTATGGTGGACCCTAAGATGTTGGAGCTATCGGTGTATGAGGGGATCCCCCATCTGCTGGCGCCCGTGGTGACGGACCCCCATAAGGCGGTGGTGGCGCTAAAATGGACCGTCCGTGAGATGGAAGAACGCTACAAACAAATGTCAAAGGTAGGTGTCCGGAATATCCACGGCTTTAATGAACGTATTGAAACGGCCAATGAAAAGGGGGAGGAGCTGAGCCGGAAAGTTCACACTGGTTATGACAGTGAGACGGGGGAGCCCACTTACGAAGAAGAAGTGCTCGACTATGAAAAAATGCCCTTCATCGTAGTGGTGATCGATGAGGTGGCGGACCTAATGATGGTGGCGGGGAAGGATATTGAGGCGATGGTTCAGCGGCTTGCGCAAATGGCGCGGGCGGCGGGCATTCACCTCATCATGGCGACCCAGCGCCCCTCTGTGGATGTGATTACCGGGACCATTAAGGCAAACTTCCCCACCCGGATTTCTTTCCAAGTTACCTCTAAAATTGATTCGCGGACCATTTTGGGGGAGCAGGGGGCGGAGCAACTCTTAGGCATGGGGGATATGTTGTTCATGGCCGGCGGGGGGCGGATCACCAGGGTCCATGGCGGTTTTGTGGCTGATGATGAGGTGGAAAAAATCGTCTCCCACCTGAAAAAACAAGGTAAGCCCGATTATGTTCAAGAGGTGACCGAGGGCGATGATGACGCTGCGGCGGAACAATTGGGGCTTGATATCGGCGGCAATACGGGGTCTGGCGATGCCCTTTATGATCAAGCGGTGGCGTTGGTCATCCGTGATCGGAAGGCCTCCACCAGCTATATTCAGCGCCGGTTGCAAATTGGCTATAATCGGGCGGCCACCTTGGTAGAACGGCTTGAAGAAGAAGGCGTGATCTCTCGCGCGAACCATGCGGGCAAACGGGAAGTCCTCATTGGTGAAGACGCCGCATAATTTGAGCGTTTTTGTAAGGGGGAGAGCTTGCCTTTCCCTTGCCCTTTTTGCTTCTTATATGAAGATCTCACCTAAAAAAGAGATGCCTTTATGATCCATTTTTTGTCTTTTCTAGCGGCAAGTGGCCTGGCGTTTTCCGCCCAGGATGAGGGGGTATCGGCAGAGCTGCCGTCGATGGAGCAAGAGAGCGTGATCTTAGCGCCTGTGGTTTTAGCGCCCCCCCAAGATTTACCCGGGGCCCCTGAGCCTTTGGTGAGGGAGGAGGACCGGGCGCCCATGATTGACGCGGTGCCCGCTGAAGAGATGATGTTCTCTGATCTGACCGATCAGCAAGTTTTTGACCGTGCAGCCTCTGCCTTGGCGGATATTCGCACTATGCGCGCACGGTTTACCCAATTCTCCCCCTCCGGGGCGACAACAACGGGGCAGGTCACCTTAAGACGCCCCGGTCAATTGCGGTTCGATTATGATGACCCTAGCCCGCAACTTATCGTCGCCACGGGTGGCCTTGTATATATCCATGATGCCGAGCTTGAAACTACGGATAGTTATCCTGTGGGCAAAACCCCTTTACGGTTTTTACTTGATAAACGACTAGATCAAGAAGCTGCGATTTTGGAAAATGTTTATCGGGGGCCAGGTGGCGTTTCGGTGGTGATTGCGGCGGCCGATGAAGATTTGCAAGGTGAGCTTGCTCTCATTTTCTTAGGGGAAGAGATGGCCCTGTCGGAATGGGCCGTGTTTGAACCCTCCGGCGCGGTGACGCGGGTGGCCTTAAGCGATATTGAAACCGATGTGCGCTTGCAAAATCGTCTTTTCCGCGCCCCTGATGCGGGCGGAAGCTTCCTCAGAGACCGTTAATTCCCTCTTATAAATGTTGCTATAATATCACAGTCCAGTTTAAACATTATGTAACTAGATTTTTTATTTTAAGTGATGTATATATACAACGTACGGTGCGATAGCGGCGAACTGGCGTTGCCCCCCCGCTTTCAGATCGCCCGCGCCGTGCCCCTTCAAGCCCCGAAATGGGCTTTCCTTTTGGGGCCGTTGAAGTAAGTCTGAAAACGATGACGAATTCAGATTTCCAAGTAGACGGCCCCACTTTTTCTTCCCTCGAACGTGAAGCACCGCTTTTGATGCGGGTTAAGCAGTTTGCTGACGCCTTGGATCAAACCTCTTGGTTTGCGCATTTGGGGGAACGGGCCAGTGACGATGTGCGCCATATTTCAGAAACCTATTTAGACCGCTTAGGGTTTCCTGACGCGGAACTCGCGATCCTCCCCACTTGGGAGGATGCTGCTGACGCTGCTGAAACCTATGATTGGGCAAGTGCCGCTTGGGAAGCTGAAGAATTGGCGCGCGCCGACCTGACCGCGCGAGCCTTAGACGTCATGTCTGAGGAGGCCCTTGATATTGGCCTTCGCCTGGTAGCGCAGGAAGCAGGGCAGGGCGCAAAGGCGGCCATGGAAGATCAAGCCTCCCTCTGGGATATGGCTGAAGAGGGCCCGCGGCAATTGGCGGTGGGGGCCGCGGTGCAAGCTGCCCATGGGGCGGCTCTTTCTCTTATTGTGGCCGCCTCAAGCGATGACGAAGAGGAGGTAAAAGATCACGCCTTTATGTGGAAATTTCGTCTTTTTGCAGAGGGGCGGTGGCCTGTGGCCATCGTTGGATCGACCTTTAGTTTGTTTTGAGCTGCCCTCATATTCTACCGATATGTGTTAAGGATCTCGCATTTATCTTTGAATAAAGAGGCTTAACTTCAAGCTTGTTTTCCTTTATGTCGAAAAGCTTATACTTGATGCTTAAAGCGTCTCCGCTTTAAGTCTTTGTTTTCTCGCATTTCCGGACGGCCAACCGTACGTGACTTGGCCTGGAAATGCTTTAAAGGACAAGATATATGTTTGACGATCCCATGCGCTTATTCATTGCGCTTTGTACGATCACAGCATCTGTTTACCTGATTTCCACATGGTCAAAATTATCTGGGCTTTTCAAATATCTCCCCGCTGTTGTTTGGCTTTATTTTGTGCCGATGATTTTCTCGACGGCGGGTCTTCTTCCCTCTGAAAGCCCTTTATATGGCGCCCTCGCAAAATATACGCTGCCTTTTGCATTACTACTTTTAACAATCAGTACAGATATAAAGGCCATTTTGTCTGTGGGAAAGCAGGCTTTCATTGCTTTTCTATCTGGTACCTTTGGGGTGGCATTTGGGGTCATAACAGCTCAACTTTTGTTCTCCTCATTTTTACCTGAGGACGGTTGGCAAGGATTAACTCTACTCGCCGCCGCTTGGATCGGGGGCTCTGCAAATATGCTGGCGATGCAGCAAAGCTTAGATGTCAATCCTTCTGTTTTAAGCCCCCTTTTGGTAGCAGACACAATTGTTGCTTACTCCTGGCTCGGTATTGTGATTGCCTTTAGTAGTTTTCAAAAACCCATGGACCGTTGGCTGAAGGCTGATGAAACCGCCCTTGTAAAAGTTGAGCAAAGCCTCACGTTAGAAGCGAATACCCGCAAACATAACACCGTGCCAAGCTTGGCAATCTTAATTGGGTTTGGGCTTTTCTTCACATATGTCTGCAGAGAGATAGGGGAGGCACTCCCCTCCATCGGCGACCCCACAATCATTAGCGCTACCACCTGGACCATTATTGTGGTGGTCAGTGTTGGGCTATTGGTTTCTTTAACGCCAGTTGGAAAGCTATCCCGTTCCTATGGGGCGTCCAATTTTGCTTATGTGGGATTGTTTTTGTTGCTCACCACCGTTGGGGCGCAAGCCAATTTACGCTCCATTTTTGATGCGCCTATTTTCATGGCCGCAGCGATAACAACAATCATTGTTCACATCACAACCATGTTAATTGTGGCGAGGTTATTCCGCCTGCCTTCTTTTTTCGTTGCTGCTGGCAGTATGTCAAATATTGGGGGCGCTGTTTCTGGTCCCATTGCGGCGGCGGCCTATCGACCTGCATTGGCCCCTATTGGTGCGCTTCTTGGGGTGGCCGGCTATATTGTTGGGATATATGTTCCGCTTGCCACCGGCGCTATCCTTGCACAAATCGCTTACTGAAACATAAGAGAACGTATTCTATAAAAGCAGAATTTTATTTATAAAGGATCTATAATGACGGTTCCGCGCATTGCCATTTTAGGCATCAGTTTAGAAAGCAATCGGTTTGCCCGGCCGTGCCAGCGGCGTAATTTTGAAGATTACGCGCTTCTTTATGGGGAAGACATTCTCACATCAGATATTGTTCGGTATTGGACGGGGACAAAGGGGGGAGATGGGTTTTTAGGGGAAATGGACCGTTTGCGTGACTGGACGCCGGTGCCTGTGATGGTGGTGGACGGTCAGTCTTCTGGTCCCTTAGATCACGAAACCTATCTTGAATTTCGCCAATCGCTTAAGGAACGGTTAGCGAAGGAATATCCCGTAGACGGTGTTTATATCATCGCCCATGGGGCAGGTCTGACCACCCAAGGCCATGACATGGACGGGGACTATTTTGCCGCTGTCAGAGAGGTCGTCGGGGACGAGGTGCCCATTGTGGCCACCTTAGACTTGCACGGGAATTTGACCCCGGAGATGATCAAGGCCTGTGATGTGGTCATCGCACAGCGGACGAACCCCCATATGGACTCCCCTCAGCGGGCGGAGGAAGCGGCAAGATGCCTCAATTTATTGCTCAAGGGAGAGAAGTTTTATCAAGCAGCACAGCGGGTTCCGCTTTTAACACCGCAAGTCTCTCAACTGACGGCGACGAATGAACCTTACGGCCAACTCATGCAAGCTGCGGATGAACAGC